>JALSHW010000288.1 GCA_026982035.1 Phycisphaerales bacterium
TTGGCGTATGCCTTGGCTCGAGAGCATGGGGCGGCCGGGGACTTGATGAGCTTGGTGTATAAGAACAATCCTGATTTTGGGGCGATGCCTATTGACGCGGAGTTTATGGGGCAAAATGGGCGAATTTTGCGAGATATGGTGGTTCGGAGCGTCAAATATGCCCACAGTGAGCCCAGTGCCCAGGCGTGGTTGGTGGTGGCGGTGTTGATGCAGAGTCAGGGGCGACTTGACCGGGCGGCCGAGATGCTGCAAAGAGCGGTTGATCTTGGGCTCGACGATGAGATCGCGACCGGGTTGTTTGTTGCCTTGCCTTGAGCAAGAGGGCCGGGTGATCGGTCTTTGTTCGCATGGTTGTGTGGCGGGTGACTTTTGTGATGGAACTCTTGAATTGGCAGGTCAATAGGGCTGTGGGTGTGGACTGGCAGATCGGCGTGGTCTAGAGTCGAGGCCCGACCCATCGCGTGATGGACCGGGATTCTTGTGAACCGTATGAACCACCCGCGAGCTGATCGTGCCAAGATCAGAGTGCCTTACGGGTGGGAGGTGGAGATCAAATGGCCAAAGAACTTATCGAACAATTTAAGATCATGGCACCAGGGGGGCAGGCAACGCCGGCCCCGCCTTTGGGTCCTGTTCTCGGTGCCAAGGGTGTCAATCCCGGGCAGTTTATTCAACAGTTTAACGCCGCCACTGGTGCGCTCAACGGCAAAGTCGTTGGTTGCATCATCAAGGTGTACAACGATCGCTCGTTTGAGTTTGAGATCAAGTCGTCACCGGCTTCGGTTCTCATCAAAGAAGCCGCTGGTCTGGAAAAAGGTTCGGGAGAGCCCCAGAATATTGTCGGTTCGATAACATCTGATCAGTGTCGCAAGATTGCTGAGGAGAAGTTTGAGGATCTGAACTCACATGACCTTGATGCCGCGATGCTTGTCATTGCTGGCACGGCCCGTTCAATGGGCATTACGGTGGGGGCTTAATCATGGCGATGACAAAACGAGCCAAAGCTGATGCCGCGTTGATTCCTGCCGAGGCGATCGAAGCCCCGGAGGCGTTGGCAGCGGTGAAGAAGTTCAAAGCAACCAAGTTCGACCAGTCGGTCGAGATTTGCATGCACCTGGGTGTGGATGTCAAGCACGCGGATCAGATGATCCGCGGCTCGGTGTCGCTTCCAAAGGGTATTGGCAAATCAAAGAGAGTGATCGCGTTCTGTGCTCCTGAGCATGTCAAGGACGCTTTGGCTGCGGGTGCTGTTGAGGCCGGTGGCGATGAGTTGGTCAGCAAGGTTAAGGGGGGCTGGTTCGACTTTGATGTTGCGATTGCATCGCCTGACATGATGCGGGTGATGTCGATTCTTGGTAAGGTGCTTGGTCCGAAGGGTCTGATGCCATCGCCGAAGAACGGGACGGTGACGCCGAAGGTTGCTGATGCTGTGAAGGATTTTGCGGCGGGCAAACTCGAGTACCGTGCTGACAAGGGCGGGAATGTCCACGCGATTCTCGGAAAGATGAGCTTTTCTGATGCTGATTTGCTCGAGAATTACAACCATTTCGTGACCACGATCGAGAAGGCGCGCCCTTCGACGGTCAAGGGTCAGTATGTCAAGAAGATCACGCTCAGTGGCACCATGACCCCAGGGGTTCAGGTTGTCATTGCGGGCGACGAAGAATAAAAGGGATCATCCGATGAGTAAACCAGTCAAAGAAATGATGGTCCGTGACTACATCGAGCGTATCGGCGAGGCCGAAGACGCTTTGGTGATCGGTCTTCGTGGGATCAGTTCCAACGATACAAACTCGATCCGCAGCGGATTGGCCAAGAAGGAAATTCGCGTCACCATCATGCGGAACAAACTTTTTGGTCAGGCGTTCGGGGAGACTCCGCTTGCTCCGTTGAGCGAGGTTATGAGCGGTGCCAGTGCGTTGGCTTATGGAGCCGAATCGGTCGTTGATGTTGCTCGCGAAATTGTTGGATTGCTCAAAGAGTTTCCTGATATCGAGCTTAAGGGGGCGGTTCTTGACGGGATGCTTTTTGAAGGCGAAGCGGGTGTCAAGGAGCTCAGCAAGTTCCCAACACGCGACGAGGCGATTGCTCAGGCGGTCACTTTGATCTTGAGCCCTGCAAGAAATCTTGTGGGTGCTGTTCAGGGTCCGGGTTCGGGTCTTGTGGGAATCATCAAGAGCATCGAAGAGAAACTGGAAAAAGGCGAGGCGATTGCCAAGCTGTAATGGCGGCGTGATGGTCTTGTTGAAAGGCGGTGGGGCGTGTTGCCGTGCTGCTTGAATAGGTATATGTCTATTGATGCCCGATGGTGTTGATAGTGAGTGAAACAACCCGTATTCACCCGACTGGCCCTGGGCTCTTTGATGAGCAGGGTTAAAGAACCGAGCGGTTCGGTCCCTCTTGGGTGAGCGAGTCTGGCATGCCAAAGGGCGTGCATTACGAAGAAGGAGTTGGACCATGTCTGACGAAGCAACCAAAACATTTGACGCGAAGATTTCAAAACTCGGTGACGAACTTGCGGGCTTGACCCTCAAGGAAGCCGTTGACCTCGGTGATTACATGAAGGACACTTATGGTATCGAAGCCGCTGCCGGTGGTGGTGTAGTCATGGCTGCTGCTGGCGACGGCGATGGCGGCGGTGCTGCTGAGCAAACCGCATTTGATGTCATCATCAAGGGCCCTGGCGGCAACAAGATTCAGACCATCAAGGCGATCCGCGAGATCACCGGTCTTGGTCTCAAGGAAGCCAAGGGTCTGGCAGAAGAAGCCGGCGGCAAGATCAAAGAAGGTGTTTCCAAAGAGGAAGCCGAAGAGATCAAAGGCAAGCTCGAAGAAGCTGGCGCCGACATCGAGATCGCGTAATCGGTTATTTGGTCCGGGTTTCATCGTGCAGATTGCATGAATGGGCCCGGATCTGTAGGATTTGGTCGGGCGTCCCGAGAATATGCGGGGCGTCCGACTCTCTCATGCTGGCTTTCGTGTGTGTGGCATGAATTTGCGGATCAAGGACCATCGTGATGATCGGTTTTTGATTGGGTACTGGGTGAACATGTTGGGTGTCTGGCTTGGCGAATCGGTATTGAAGTCATTTGGAAGCGCGGCAAACTGGGCCTTTTTTGAGGTGCCGGGTTGTTTGGGACTGGTTTGTAGGTCCTTGTGTGGCTAGACTTTGCTATCGGCCGGCAATCGGGGCATACCACAATTTTAAGAGTTCTTCACAGCGTGTTGTCATCGAGATGGCGTGCAAGTGTTGAGAACCACAACGAGGTGTTGGATGGCAGCGACCAAAGTGCGCCAAATGGAGCGCGAGCGATTGGTTCGGAGTTTCGCCAAAAGAGGCGATGCAACGGAAGTCCCAGATCTTTGGCAGGTACAGAAAGCGGCGTACAGCCGGTTTTTGCAGGTCCAGGTTGATCCAGAGGAGCGTGAGGCCAAGTACGGTCTCGAATCGCTGCTCCAAGAGGTCTTCCCCATTGATTCGTACGATGAGACGATGAAGCTTGAATATGTCAGCTACTCGCTTGACGAACCTCGCTACACGCCCGATGAGTGCCGTCAACTTCGGTTGACCTATGGACACCCATTCAAGCTGTGTCTTCGCCTCAAGCGCGAAACCCATGGCGACCTCCCCGAAGAAGATATTTACCTCGGTGAGTTCCCGATCATGATGGGTGGCGGCGAGTTCATCGTCAATGGTGCCGAGCGCGTCATCGTCAGTCAGTTGCATCGCAGCCCTGGTGTGGACTTCTCGATCGTTTCCAGTGAAGGCGACCGTCCGCTCCACAGTGCCCGGATTATCCCGGAGCGTGGCTCATGGATCGAGCTTGAAGTGACCAAGAAAGATGTGCTGGCAATGCGCATCGATCAATCCACCAAACTCGCCGCGACCACCTTCTTGCGTTGTCTTGATGAATCGGTTGCATCGACCGATGCGATTATTGGCTTGTTCTACGAAGTCGCAGAAATCAAAGCCAAGGATGTCCATCCTGAGGATTGGGCGGCCGCTTCGATTATTGATACCGAGTCGGGCGAAGAACTTGTCCATGTCGGGTGTCAAGTTGGCGAAGAAGCCGCCGAGGCGATCAAAGCGTCGGCCCTCAAGACCATTCGTGTGGTCCAGAATCCGAGCGATTCGTTGATTCTCAACACGATTGCTGAGGAGAATCTTGAGGCCTTTGACGATGTCCCCAATGTGACCAGTGATTATGACCGGGCGATGTTGAAGATTTATTCTCGCTTGCGTCCGGGCAACCCGCCTCAGGTCGAAAAAGCCAAGCAGTTGTTCCACGAAAAATTCTTCGATGGCAACCGCTACCGGCTCGGCACTGTCGGGCGATTCCGCATCAATCGCAAGTTTGAAATGGACATCGATCCAGATCAGTTGTTCTTGCTCGGGCTCGATTTCTTGAAGGTGATCCAGTACATGCTGGACCTCCGCTCCAATCGTTTGGATCCAGAAACCCAACGCCCTGTCGCGTTGATCGATGATATTGACCACCTCGGCAATCGTCGTCTGCGGACGCTCGATGAGTTGGCGGTTGAAGAGATTCGCAAGGGTTTGCTCAAGCTCCGCCGAACGGTTCAGGAACGCATGAGTGTCAAGGACCCCGAAGAGGTCGCCAAGATTGCCGATTTGGTCAACTCCAAATCGATCAGTTCGGCGATTGATTTCTTCTTTGGTCGCTCTGAACTTTCGCAGGTCGTTGACCAGACCAACCCGCTTTCGTCACTCGTTCACGAGCGTCGTTTGTCGGCCCTTGGGCCTGGTGGACTCAACCGCAAGCGTGCGGGCTTTGAAGTTCGAGATGTCCACACTTCCCATTATGGGCGTGTGTGTCCGATTGAAACTCCCGAAGGGACCAATATTGGTCTGATCGTTTCGCTTGGAATTTACTCGACTGTCGATGAGTACGGCTTCCTCCGTACGCCATATCGCGTGGTCGAAAACGGTAAACTGACCGGGAAGATCGTGAATCTGCGAGCCGACGAAGAAATTCGCTCTGTGCTTGCACCCGCTGATGTGTTGACTCCAGAAGGCGAGTTCAAAGATAAGTACGTTCTGGCTCGGATGGACGGCGATATTGCCGAGGTCAAGCCCAAGGAAGTGAACTATGTCGATGTGTCGCCCAAGCAGTTGGTGGGTATCTCGGCGTCGTTGATTCCATTCCTTGAGCATGACGATGCAAACCGTGCGTTGATGGGTTCGAACATGCAGCGGCAGGCCGTGCCTTTGATCCGGATCGATCCGCCTTGTGTGGCGACCGGGATGGAGAAGGAAGTCGGTCGCTATTCTGGTATGCTTGTCAAAGCGACGCGTGGGGGGAAAGTGACTTATGTCGATTCCCAACGCATTGTGATTGACAACGCCGATGAATATGTGCTTCGCAAGTTTGTGGGTCTCAACGAACGCACATGCCAGAACCAAAAGCCAGTCGTCAAGAAGGGTCAGAAGGTCAAGCAAGGCGAAGTGATCGCCGATGGTGCTTCGACACAGGACGGCGAGTTGGCGATCGGTAAAAACATTCTGGTCGCGTTCAATACCTTCGACGGGTACAACTTTGAAGACGCGATCGTGATTTCTGAACGACTCGTCAAAGACGATACTTTCACGAGTATTCACATCAACTCATACGATGTGGAGGTTCGTGAAACCAAACTCGGACGCGAAGAGTTCACGCGGGATATTCCCAATGTTTCTGAACGCATGCTCCGGAATCTTGATGAGACCGGCGTGATCCGTGTCGGTGCCAAGGTCGGGCCTGGTGATATTCTCGTTGGGAAGGTCTCGCCCAAGAGCAAGACCGAACTGACTCCAGAAGAGAAATTGCTTCACGCGATCTTTGGTCGTGCTGGTGAAGATGTGAAGAACGATTCACTCGAGGTCAGCGCCGGTACTTCTGGCATTGTCATCGGGACGAAGAAGTTCTCCCGCCGCGTTCATATGAACGAGTCGCAGAAGAAAGCACTCAAGGCCGAGATGGCTGCGTATGAAGCCGAGCAGGATGTTCTTGCGATCAAACTCTTCAAAGAGATGACCGAGGAAATCAACGGCATCGTTGGCACCGAAATGGTCGATCCAATGACCCGTCAGAAAGTCGGTGCATCCGACATTCCTGAGGTCATCATCGAGCAAATTAAGACCTTCAATATCAAGTGGATCAAGGGTTCCAGGGAGCTCAAAGAGAAGGCGGAGGTTTCCTACCGTCAATACTGGCCACGCATCGAAGCGGTCGAAGCCGAGAAGCAGCGCAAGGCCGCCCACATGAAGCGTGGCGATGAACTGCCAAACGGCGTGCTCGAAATGGTCAAGGTTTACATCGCGTCCAAGCGAACATTGTCTGCTGGTGACAAAATGGCCGGTCGTCACGGGAACAAGGGTGTGATTGCTCGTGTGGTACCAGAAGAAGACATGCCATTCATGGACGACGGGACTCCTGTTGATGTGATGCTCAATCCGTTGGGTGTTCCGTCTCGGATGAATGTTGGTCAGATTCTTGAGACGCACCTTGGTTGGGCGGCTCAAGTGCTTGGTTTCCAAGCCGTCACTCCTGTGTTTGACGGGTGTACTGAAGCGGAAATCCATGCGGCTCTTGATGAAGCCAATGAATATGTGCGAAATCGCTGGGCGGATTGCGAAGAAAAAGGCACTTGGCCTCATCATCGTGAGTTGCTTGCCGAGATGCCTGCCGGTGGAAAGATTCAGTTGTACGACGGCCGCACGGGCGAGGCGTTTAAGCAACGGACCACCGTTGGATTTATGTACCTGCTCAAACTGCATCACCTTGTCGATGACAAGATTCATGCTCGTGCGACGGGTCCATACTCGCTCATCACCCAGCAGCCGCTCGGTGGTAAGGCAAGAACGGGTGGCCAGCGGTTTGGTGAGATGGAAGTCTGGGCGCTTGAAGCGTACGGAGCTGCTTACATCTTGCAAGAGTTGTTGACGGTCAAGTCTGATGATGTTGAAGGCCGTACCAAGATTTATGAGTCGATGGTCAAGGGCACCAACAAGCTCGAAGCCGGGATGCCGGTCGCGTTTGATGTGCTGTGCAACGAGCTCAAGGGTCTTGGTATGAACCTGACATTGGAGAAGAAACAACTCGAAGGCGGAAGCTTGTTGTAAGGGTTGGCTTTAGAAGCCGGCTTTGATGCGGGCATGAATCGTGTTGTTTTGATGAGAACATTCACTCCTTGACGGGAGAAACTGATATGAACGAAAGCGTCTTTGATCGTGTAAATGATTTCTCGAGTGTGAAAATCTCACTCGCATCCCCAAACGACATCCGTGCGTGGTCGTATGGCGAAGTCAAGAAACCCGAAACCATCAACTACAGAACCTACCGTCCTGAAAAAGACGGCCTATTCTGCGAACGGATCTTTGGTCCTGAGCGGGATTACGAATGTTCCTGTGGCAAGTACAAGGGCACCAAGTACAAGGGCTACATTTGTGACCGTTGTGGTGTCAAGGTGACCCACTCGCGTGTCCGCCGCAAGCGGATGGGGCATATTAACCTTGCTTCGCCGGGTGTGCATATCTGGTTCTTCAAGTCCATGCCTTCGCGTCTGGGCACGCTTCTGGCGATGAAGACTTCGGATCTTGAAAAAATCATCTACTACCAGGACTATGTCGTCACCAAGCCAGGCGATACCGAGTTGACTTTCAAACAAGTCCTCACCGAAGACGAACACCGCGCCGCCTTGGAGCAGTATGGAAACGAATTCAAGGCCGAAATGGGTGCCGAGGCGATTCGCACTTTGATTGAGATGCTGGATTTGGATGCCGAGGCCGACGAAATTCGTGCCGGTCTTGCCGCGACTCGTTCGAAACAGAAAACCAAGGACTACGCCAAACGGCTCAAACTTGTCGAAGCGGTTCGCTACTCGGACAATGATCCCGCATGGCTCGTG
Organism: Phycisphaerales bacterium; assembly: GCA_026982035.1. Classification (GTDB taxonomy): domain Bacteria; phylum Planctomycetota; class Phycisphaerae; order Phycisphaerales; family UBA1924; genus UBA1924. The sequence continues at coordinate 7,909 of JALSHW010000288.1, forward strand.
ATGGATGTGATCCCCGTGATTCCGCCTGATCTGCGTCCACTTGTTCTGCTCGAATCGGGCAATTTTGCGACCAGCGATTTGAATGATCTCTACCGCCGCATCATCAACCGCAACAATCGGCTCAAGAAGCTGATGGATTTGAATGCTCCTGAAGTGATTATTCGCAACGAGAAGCGGATGCTTCAGCAGGCCGTCGATGCGTTGTTTGATAACAACCGCTGTCGTCGTCCGGTGCTTGGTTCTTCGAGTCGGGCACTTAAGTCGCTCACCGACATGATCAAGGGCAAGCAAGGCCGCTTCCGCGAGAACCTGCTTGGTAAGCGTGTGGATTATTCTGCTCGTTCGGTGATCGTGGTGGGGCCGAGTTTGAAGATCAACCAGTGTGGTCTTCCCAAGAAGATCGCGCTCGAACTGTTCCAGCCATTCATCATCCGCAAGCTCAAAGAGCATGGGCTCGCCGACACGATCAAGAGTGCCAAGCGGATGCTTGAACGCCGTGATGCTGAGGTGTGGGACATCCTTGAAGAAGTCATCTACCAGCATCCTGTGATGCTCAACCGCGCTCCGACGCTTCACCGGATGGGTATCCAGGCCTTTGAACCAGTGCTTGTCGAAGGCAATGCGATCCGTCTCCACCCATTGGTGTGTGGTGGGTTCAACGCGGACTTTGACGGGGACCAAATGGCGGTCCACCTACCATTGTCGGTCGAAGCCCAAGCCGAAGCCCATGTGTTGATGCTCTCAACAAACAATGTGTTCTCCCCAGCCAACGGCGAACCAATCATCAACGCTTCGCAAGACATCGTGATGGGTGTGTATTTCATCACCACCACACTTGCCGACATTGAAAATATTCAAGAGACGGATGTCCCGCGTTTCAAGGATCGACACGAAGCGATCTTGGCGTTCGACAGCGGAACGATTCATATCCATCAGCCCATCAGCGTGCGACTCAGTGATTTCAAAAAGGTTGTCACCAAAGAAACCGGCCTGCCTGAATCAATCCCAGAGCATGGTCGATTGGTGACCACCATTGGTCGCGTGTTGTTCTCTGAGATTCTGGCACCGGGTATGCCGTACTATAATTGTTCGATAGGTAAAAAAGGTTGCGCTCGCGTGATCGACGATGCCTACGAGTTCTGTGGCCGCGCTGCGACGATCAATATTCTTGACGATATCAAAGATATCGGATTCAAGCAGGCGACCATCGCGGGCTTGAGTTTCTCAGTGACCGATCTTCGTATCCCCGATGAGAAAGTCGATATTCTCAATACCGCCCAATCCAAGGTGACCCGCGTCGAGAAGAACTTCGATCGAGGCATCATCACCGAACGCGAACGCTACAACCAGCTCATTGACATCTGGTCACATTGTCGCGAAGAATTGACGATCAAACTGATCGAAACACTCAAGAACGATCGGCGTCATCCCGACGGCTCGTATGCCAGCATTACTGAAAAAGAGGGCGAAGCGTTCCTCAACCCGGTGTATTTGATGAGTGACTCAGGTGCTCGTGGTAATGTTTCGCAGATGCAGCAACTCGCTGGTATGCGTGGTCTGATGGCCAAGCCATCGGGTGAAATTATCGAAACCCCGATTCGTGCAAACTTCCGCGAAGGGCTGCACATTCTGGAATACTTCTCATCAACCCACGGTGCTCGTAAGGGGCTGGCTGATACCGCACTCAAGACCGCAGACTCTGGCTACTTGACTCGCAAACTCTGTGATGTTGCCCAATCGGTCATTGTTGGTGAACACGATTGTGGTTCGCGCCGAGGACTGATGAAACGGGCGATCTACAAGGGTGAGCAGATTGATGTTCCACTGCATGTCCAGATATTTGGTCGTGTGTCGGTCAACGCAGTCATGGACCCCGTCTCTGGCAATAAAATCGTCGATGCCAACGAAATGATCTCCGAAGAAGCCGCCAAACGGATCGAAGAAATTGGCATGGATGGCCTGCTCGTCCGCTCGCCACTGACTTCCGAATCCTCTACAGGGTGTTCGGCACTCGACTACGGCATGGACATGTCCACTGGCAAGATGGTCGAAGAAGGCATGGCCGTCGGCATCATCGGTGCCCAGTCAATCGGTGAACCCGGTACGCAGCTTACCATGCGGACCTTCCACTCCGGCGGTATTGGTACACGCGACATCATGGATACCGAATATCGCGCACTCAACAACGGCGTTGTTGAGATTCGCGATTGTAATGAAGTCCAGGTTCAAGACGAAGATGACAACACTTGCTTTGTCTCCCTCAAACGCAATGGCGAAATCGCCATTCTTGATGACTCAGGTAAAGAACTTGAAAAGACCAAGGTTCCTTACGGGGCATTCATCTATGTCAAGAGCGGAGATCCCATCAAACGCGGTTCCGAAATGCTCAAGTGGGACCCGCACCGGACGCCAACACTCGCTGAAAAACCCGGTGTCATTCAGTTTGTGGATATCGAAATCGGGGAAACGGTCCGTGAAGAAGATGCAGGCCGAGGACAAAAAGCACTTGTCGTCATCGAACACAAGGGCGACAAACATCCACAGATCAACATCGTCGACAAGGATGGCAACATCCTCGACTTCCACTACTTGCCCGCCAAGGCACGCTTGGAAGTCGTCGATGGTCAAGTGATCGATTCGGGTCACATGATCGCACGCCAGCCGCGTTCGGCGGCGGGCTCTGCTGACATCGTTGGTGGTCTTCCTCGCGTGACGGAAATCTTTGAAGCCCGCAAGCCCAAAGACCCAGCCGTCATGGCCGAAATCTCAGGCATCGTCGAAATCCACTCCGACAAACGCAAGGGCAAGATGACCATCCGCATCATCTCCGACTCTGGAATCGAAAAAGATCACCATGTGCCCAACGACAAGGCATTGCTGGTCCACGCGGGCGACTTCGTCACCGCTGGCGA
>JALSHW010000289.1 GCA_026982035.1 Phycisphaerales bacterium
CCTGCATGATCAACCTCCAGAAACCATTGTGATCAATGCGATTTCATCACTGGGATCAATAAGCGTGTCCTCAGCGATAAACCCATGATTCACCGCCAGTCGTCCAACCTGAAAGTACTGCTCGAGGGATGGATGTTGCCGAATGATCCGCGATTTGAGTTCCTCACCTTTGCATGAACCAGCCCCATCAACAAATACCCGGTCAGCTTCGATGGCCTTGGCAGCAGGCCCAAAAAGAAGTATGGTGAATTGTGGCATGCACAATGATTCGCACACACATGCCCAAAGGCCAGCACTTGGGGCAAAGGCACACCCCGTTCCACTAACATGAGGAGTGATACAAACCACTCCGCTCTACTAAAGAAGGAGTTTCCAAAATCTCAATTTTTTAGTGACTCTCAAATACGCACCAGAGCAATATGTACCTCGATAAAAACTCGTTCAAATTTCCTCACGGCGACCCCCTTTGCCCTTGCCCTTTGCCCTTGCTTTCAAAGAGGTCCTTGCGGGCCAGACAAGTCACCTGTCAAAAAACAAAAACGCCACAAGGCGTTTGGATTGCGGCGTTTACAGAAATGGGCGTAATTGGACTCGAACCAACGACTTCTGCCATGTGACGGCAGCGCTCTAGCCAACTGAGCTATACGCCCTGAGCAACTAGGGTAGCGCGTTGGTGGCGTTTTCTCAAGCAGTTTAACTGTGCGAATCCGTGTACATTCTTGCCGTACTATTGGCTCATCATGACTCGGATGCGTCGGCCACTGGTGTGCTTGAGGGTGATGTAGCGTTCTTGCCCGGATATTTTCATCAGGACCCAGCCGTCACTTACTTCTTCACCTTCTGCACGGGGCTTTCCATTGATGACGGCGTAGGATTTGTTGGCTGTGGGAAAAATTGTAGTCAGAATAAATACCGGGTCAGTTTCATCCTCCTGATTTTGCCGCTGGACTCCAAGCCCAGGAAGAACCGGCATCGCCAATTCTATTTCCTCGAAATGAAACGGGGATGATGCTGAGAGTTCCATAGATGAACCTGATCCATCTTGTATGGAGAGTTCAGGAGCATTGGGGAGAGGAATGAATTCTGTGTTGATTAAATTGGCATGGACACTGCTCGGCTCATTCATAACCACTTGAAACAGCCCCACGGCGATAATTGGACCAAGAAGAGTCGCGAATCGAAACCCAAGGATTTGAGAAGTGTCACTCATTGATTGCTCCTTCCAACTCCGCATTCGAGAGAATCGAAGTGAGGATTACCGAACTGATCTCAGCATTGGCCTTGATGGCATTAAACCCTACCGGGACAAACCGAAAGCTAACAAACTTAACTTGAGTAGCTCCTGAAATGACTTCATTCATAAAAACCATAACGGAGTCATACTCGCCCTCAAACTCAATTCGAACAATGTGGTTTACGCCGATGATTTCATTATCCATTCCTTCGATCCGCTGCGAGAGTTTCCTTGAGTTGACCGATTCTATTTTTGACATCGAAACTCCGTTTTTGCTGGCAGATTCATTGATTAAATTATGCAACGCTGTTCCAGAATCACTTTGGGTATCAGTACTCAACAACATGCCAGCCACCTCTTCAAGCCGTTCTTTGATCACCAATGATTCATTAGAATCAGAAGTTCCCACTTGATCTTGGTAAGCAGCAATCAGAGTCTGATACGAAGCAACCGTTTGATGTTGATCACGCGTATTTTGTTGTTCTGGCTTCACAATGAACATCCAGGCCAAGCATGCGAGGCCGGCTACCAGAACCGTTTTCAAAACGATTTGCTTTTGGGTTTCAGTGTTCATGGTATATCTCCGTGCGATACAGAACCTAAGGTCACAAGGTCAGAAAACCGCCCATCTTCCTGAGAAATCTTGACTGAAAGCGTGAATTTCAAACCCCATGTTGATTCATCAATCATTGATTTGGAAGTACTCCCAATCTCGATTTGCTTGACTTCCGGGATTCGCCGAAGTGATTTAATGTAATTTGAAAGCACTCGACTTGCATCATTTCCGTCAGGATCATCCAACACGACCCCAATTAGATTCACTGACGGTTCAAAACCATTCGTTCCGCCTTGGAGTTCTGAAACTTGGACCAGTGGGTGAGCATCGCTTGGTATCGCACTAAGAAAGCCGACCCAATTAACTTGCTTTCCCATTGTGTCTTCGATAAGTCCAGCTGCTGTTCCAATGGATCCAGCCATCGCATGAATCGACTCTCGGCGAGAACGGTCCAGTTCGATCCGATCAATCATTCCAGATTGTTTGGAAATAACCTGTTCAATCTTGTTGGATTCTTGTGTCGTATAGAAATATTGCCCCCCAATAAAGAGAGCCACAGCCGCAGCACCAATCTTGAGGGTACTGTCCAAACTCTTCCGAACCCGAACTTCCCGAGCAGCCATCGGCATGAGTTCAAAATCCAGATCAAACCGACATGCCGCTGCATGTTCGACGGTGCCCTCTCCAAACAACTCGGCCGATTGATAATCTTTGGATTCTGGTATGACTTCAACATTCATATCCAAACTCTGCGAAACAGCATTGGCGATATTCGGAATCGCCGCTCCTGGGCCACAGATGATCAATTTCGATGGCATTCTCTTCAATGAACTTGCGAATCGAAATGTCTGCTTGATCTCGATGCTGATTCTCTGAAGTATCGGTGCCATCGAAGGCATAAGGTTTTGAATTTTTGATGGTGCCGAATCATTCCCCTTCTGGACTGGGATTCCATGCTCAAACAGCATTTTTGTGCTCTCCGTGCTGGTCATGACCCCGCCGTTTTCTGAGGGAAATTCACTGATCTGCTCGGCATTGCGGTCAGAATCAGCCACATCCTCGTCACATTCACCGACCCTGCTGTAAACAACCGAAAGCTTGTCATAGCCAATTTCTATCAACCGCGCCAACTTCGGAATTCCGTTATCACAAAATCCTATTACGCTCGCCCCAGATGAAATGAACAGCACCGCTGTATCTCCATCCATACGAACCGAGTCCTTCATCGCCAGATCGATCACACATGCCTGGCTTGGCACCATACGATTTGCGACCACTTTGCTCCGATTGAGCCATGCATAGAGTTTCTGCAAATTTTTCTCTTCGTCAGCAATTCCGAGCGTCAATACGATCTCATCAGACGACATGAGATCAGTTGCATCAACAGGATTGGAACGACCAACAGATTGGAACAACCTATTTTTCATTTTTGCAACCGCTGAAACTTCATCCGTTTCTGTAATGTCTACCCTGCAGACGGAACCTGGACTCAAATAAAACAGATCCGCATAACGAACTTTGTTTGTCCCACCGAATCGAGCAAGGAGTTGCCGCAATGGTTGGTCGAGCAGATGAAGCCCCCCCTTCCATGTTTCTTCCCATTGGGCAGCATCAAGATACAACCTTTCAGCATGGGTGATCTTTCCATCACGAACACTCGCCATAGAGAGGTACTCGGGCGTGAGCACCAGTGTGATTTTATCTTTGTTATTGATCATCCAGCAGATCTCCGTCGTGATTGGTCGTCGCTCTTCATAATTATCGTCTGAAAGATTCTCTTACTTTCATAGGATTCTGATCACCACAAAAACTGGGGGGGGGCAGGAGGTAAAAACATATGGGAATAGTTATCGGGACCCCTGGTCGTTCTATTGGAGTTCGAGTTCGATCCGCCGGACGGAATCTCCACTGAGCCCGTGGACCACTGCGACACCACCAAGTTCTGGTATTTGTGTAAAAACAACTGTTTGATCATTCAAGGCGATTTGGGTACCTTCAACAGGCATTGGAACTTGCCCAAGGTACCCCTGAATAATCACGATGCTCCCTGATTCAGCCGCATAAAACGCTCGAACGGTCTCGACACGCATCGTTGTGAGTGATGCTTCATCTCGGAGTGGGCGGATCGTTCCAGCGACCACCAATCCCATCAATACCAAGACCACGATGAGCACCGCCAAAACGGATCCACGCCTGGATTGATTTGAAAATCTCATGGTCAATTCCCCCGCCCAATCCATGCTCGAGGCATGGCGTACATCTCCAAAACGATAGGACCACTCTGTATTCGTAAACTGACACGATGAATTTGCTGTGGGTTGACCAAAGCCATGATATCCCCTGCTGAATCGTAATAGTTGAACTGAATGCGATCGACTTCTGTGCACAATACCGAAGGTTGCTCCCCCGCATTGATCAATTCAAGGTCTGAACCATTGAGACGAATCCCGCTACCATCGTCGAGTATGAACTGGTTCGATGTCGCAGCTTGCACCGCCAGACCAGATTCGTCGGCCTCAAACAGTGATTCTCGCACAAACCTTGACGAACGCTCCAAAGCGTACAAAACACGATCTGTCCCAGCACGAGTATCACGCGCCACAGCATATGAATCCGTCGCCGAGACAATAACCGGCATCACCACAACTGAAATCACGGACATAACCACCATGGCCACAATCATCTCGAGTAATGAAAACCCATTTCCAGTGGAATATCTGAATCTTTGGGAAGTATTCATAGCGAAGACACCATCAACGCCACCGGGAGTGTGTACGCTGCCCCATCGGCGGATGGATACGAAACCCGCACTGTAATAGTTCGAAATACATTCTCACTTTCAGTCTCTGAAACCAATCCATCAGCCCCAACCAATACACTGATTGTCACTGAGTAGGACAAGCCCAAAGATTCATAGGATTGAGTGGCCAAAGACATTCGGCTGTAAAATCCGGTTGTGGGTGTTGTGAGATAGGCGTTGGCATTTTCCAAAGCATCAAATCCAAGCGATTCGTCAGATGATGTGACATCAGCCAATATGCCTTCGAGAACATTGCTTGCCAACATGCTTGCCCGAGCCGTGTTAATCACATTGGCCCGTGAGGCGGAGTTGCTCATCATAATTTCGAGTGTTGGTGGAACAGCGATTGCCAAAACCAAAACCATCGTCACAACTTCAATAAGTGTGAGTCCTCGTCGAAAACAAGATTGGCACCTCATTGGCATCATCAACGATCCTCTACAAATCCGGTATTGGCATGGACAACAATCAGTGTTCCAGTGCTGAGTGTCACTGTTGCATTTTGAGCAAACAGTGCGTCAAATACGCCTGTGATTTCATTTCTTGTGTGCGGTTCTGCACGAAAGTCAAACCAAACTGTGCCACTTCCACTGGTGCCATCTCCATTGACAAATGAACTGATGGATACTCCTGCGTACTCAATGGAAAGGGCTGTTTGTTTGATCCCTCCATCAATAGGATCGAGCATGTTTATGATCGATTCATCATCGTCAAGCGTGACCAACCTCAGCGTACTGTTGTTCACATCTACGAAAACACCTGATGGAATTCCGCCAGCAATTGCACGACCACGGGCGTATTCAAAGAGCCGAACCGCTTCATCTCGCGAAGCACCTTGTCGGGCTTGAATAGATTGTCCCATGACCGGAATGGCTGAGACCGCAACGATCCCCATGATGACCACAATGAGCAAGAGTTCAATGAGTGTGTAGCCACCGGCCAAGCGTCCATGCCGGGCTGGATTGATTCTACGGATTGAGTGCCATTGCAAAATCACAACTCGTTGGCTCCAAGAACCCCGCCATTGCCATCGCTGACCGTCGATGGAGCCGAACTATTGGAATAGAAAATGGCCACCGGAGGGGTTGCGGAATTATCGATGTAGTAATTCCAACCCGCCGATGCCTCTGAGACAACAGAACGATTCGTTGCCTGTCCCAAGCTCACTGTTTGCACCCCGTTGACACCAGTAAATGGGTTTGATGGAATGTCAAATTTGACCACCGTGGTTCCGGTCAATTCTGCCAAAGTCGGAAATGGATCGTTTCCATTGATGACGGCGTTCATACGAAAGGTCGCGATGGCCGACCGGACACCAGCCAATGTACTTTGGGTGGATGCAGATCGAGCATCATCGGTGGCACTGCTGAATCTGGGTACAGCAATGGCCGCCAGAATTCCAAGCATCACAATCACCACCAACAGTTCAACGAGCGTAAATGCTTTGTTTCTCATACCAGAGTTCCCTTTTATTTGTTGATGCTGATCATTTGCCACATTGGAAGGAAGACAGACAACGCGATCAACAGCACAATCCCCGCCATCGCGATGGTGATCATGGGTTCAATAACAGTGTTGATGTTTTTGGTCAGATGGTCGGCCATGCGATCGTAATGCCTGGCGATAATTCGGCCTGCTTTGGCGAGTTCGTTTGAGTCCTTCCCCGAGCCAATCAATCGACGAGCGAAATTTGGAAGCGTCTTGGAGTTGTTGATCACATCCTCCAATGATTCACCGTTGCGCATCTCGATACACATATCGTTGCATTCGCGTTGGAAGACTGGGCGACCTGTGGCCATTCCCGCGATTTCAATGGCCTCGATCACTTCGATCCCGGATTCAAGGCCGATGCTTAGGATACTCGAAAATCGTGCCGTGGTGACGGCGGTCAGCACCTTGCCGATGTACGGCGTTTTGTGCATAACAACTTCCATCCGATACCGGCCATTGGTGCTTTTCCAACTCTTGACAAGCCCCACCACAATTGAAACAACGACGATAAGATACGCCCACCAATAGGTCATGACCGAATCACCAATGGTTCTGACCACCGATGTGGTCAATGGCAGTTCAACGCCGTTGCTTTCAAAGATTGTTGCAAAGCGAGGAACGACAAAGATCACAATCACACTCAACGCCAGACCCACAAAAGAGATCACAATCAGAGGGTACGACATCGCTCGTCGTACCATCTGCCGGAGCTCTATATTCCGTTCAAGCATATCAGCCAGATGTGCAGACACCGAGGCCATGCGACCTGATTTCTCGGCCGACCGGAGTGTTTCGATGTAAACTTCGCCGAAGACATCTTTGTATTTTGAAAAGGCCATCGTGATTTTTTCGCCTGCTTCAATCATGGAAGCGATGTCGATGACCATATCACGAAGCATCTTATTTTTTTCGTGTTCACCAATGGATAGGAGTCCGCGGGAAAGCGGGATATTGGCTTCGAGCAGCGCGTTCATTTCCCTGGTTAGTAAGGCAATTTCAAGCGGGGTTATCCGTTCTTGGGTCAGCAAGAATCCATCACGAGATGATCCTTCACGAACATCCAAAACCGTGAGTCCCTGATTGCTCAGGAGCGAGAAAGCGTCGTCTTCGCTTGATGCGTTGATCATCGACTTGACCGTCTTTCCGCTGTCATCAAGTGCTTTGTAGTTGAATCGCTTTGTACTCATCTGGGTCTACTCCAACTACGCGCTCATTTTGAGCGTTTCTTCTTCGGTTCCAATGGAACTGTCTACGGTTGCGTGCAGTTTGCCGATCTCTTCGATGGTTGTAATGCCGAGTTTGGCGATCTCTACACCGCACTCAAGCATGGTTCGCATCCCCGCCCGGCGAGCGGCGGCTGACAGATCAGCAAACGACGACCCGATTTCGATGAGATTCCGAACTTCAGCCGTTGCAGAGAACAACTCATACACACCGATCCGGCCTTTGTATCCGGTGCTCATGCACTTGGCACAGCCCTTGCCGACCATAAATTTTTCTGACGAAGACGCTTCTATTCCCAATGAATGCAGTTCCAATTCGGTTGGGGAGTCTTCAACAGCGCATTCTCCACACACCCTCCGCACAAGCCGTTGAGCCATGATTCCAAGAAGCGCATTGTTAATTGCAAAGGCCGGAACACCAAACTCTTTCAGGCGAGGAATCGCCCCGACCGCATCATTTGTGTGAAGCGTCGAGAACACCAAGTGACCTGTGAGGGCTGCTTGGGTTGCGATTTTAGCTGTTTCGCTGTCGCGGATTTCACCGACCAGAATCACATCGGGGTCCTGGCGGAGCATCGAGCGGAGTGCCGAGGCAAAATCGAGCCCGATGGCGGCGTTGGCCTGGACCTGACGAATCATCGGGAGCCGGATTTCTACGGGGTCCTCGATGGTCATGATGTTCCGCTCGGCGGTGTTGATCTGATTCAATGCTGTATAGAGCGTGGTGGTTTTACCTGACCCTGTTGGGCCTGTGACCAAGACCATGCCATGGGGCTTGGCGATCATGTTTTCAAAGGTTTCAGCAATCGCTGTTGGCATCCCAAGATCAACAATTCGACCGATCTTTGCGGCACTGCTCAGCAATCTGAGAACCGCGTTTTCTCCATGAATAGTCGGGATCAAACTCAACCGGACATCGACGGGCTGGCCGTTGAATGTAAACCGAAATTTTCCATCCTGAGGCCGACGGGTCTGGGCAACATCAAGATGCGCCATCACCTTGAGCCGTTGGATAATACCTTCGTGCAACGAAATCGCAGGCCCACGGTGTGAAGTCAAAGCACCGTCAACGCGGTATCGCAGCAGGAGTGCTTTGTCGTCTGGATTGATATGAATATCCGAAGCATTCATCTCCGCAGCAGAGAACAAAATCTGATTCACCGCCGCAACAATGGGCTCTTGGTCAATCGACAGCGTGAGTTCGTCGGATTCATCATGCTCGATTTCAATGCTTGTATCCAGCGAATACGCTCTATTGATCAGCGAAGTCAGTTTATGGACATCGACCACCACCGGATCAATCTGGAGCCGAAGTGTCTGGCGAATCTCATCGAGTGCCTGCAAATCCAATGGCTCGTGCATCGCGACGGTCGCAATTTCCCCAGTGACAAAGAGTGGGAATGCGGTATTCCGCTCGGACATACTTTTGGGCATCAGCCGTGAGTTGGTGATGTCGACATCGAAGAGTTCAAGATCGAGGAACGGATATTCACAAACGGTCGCCTTGGCCATCGCGATGTCGCGGGCGGTCAATTTTCCAAGTTTGAGAGCGGCTTCATCAACACCGGCGTTGTGCTCATCGGCGAACTGACGGATGTCATCAACATCACGATCCGAGAGTTTTCCCTCTTCGATCAACGATTGTAAAATAAATTCACTTGCTTCAAGCACGGTCGCCTCCCGCACCTTGGAGCCGCAGCATCAGGTTTTCGATTTGCGATTCAAGTTCATCATCAATCTCGGTGTAAGCCCCACCAATCAAATACGCTGGCCTGCGATCTGTCATCTGAACCCGCATCACCCGCATCTGGCAATTGATCATTACGGATTCGGACTCTTCTCCAATATCTGGAACTTCCACCTCGATCAAGGATCCGCGTGGAAAGAAATTGGTTGTGATGAGCCCAATGCCGTTGCTTGAGAAATCGATCAGATGGACATCAATCCATCCATCTGGATTCGCCACGCCATTGGCAAACTTGATCAGTTCAGCGTGTGAATACGCCACCCGCGCTCTGGCGGGCAGTGACACCTCATGCCGTTCGTTTTTTCGGATAACCAGTCCACTCTTACTCATGTCCCGTCCTTTCAATACTCATGTAGAGAGCACTTCAAATGCACTCATCGTCTAAGTACCGGACCATCTGAGCCCAAAATACCAACAACTCCCCAATCAAGGGGGTCAAATAATCGGCACACTGCGGTTCTGCTTGTGTTTGGGTTGATAAGTCGCCAAATTACGAGAATTTCGCCTTCCGTATCTGTTGCCAACCCGAACGGCTATCTATACTTCAGACCCGGCATGATCGGTGCCGGGTCGTCAGAGTAGTACAAAAACACAGATCCGCACCCGCGGATCATTATCTGTCACTGAAGCGCCCTTCTGCGGTCCGATCGCCGCCGGTGTCGCTGAACAAGGAACGGATCATTATCATGGCCAACACACTCGTCCAAGACCTCATTGAATCGGGCATCCACTTCGGGCAACGCTCGTCGGGATGGAATCCCAAAATGGGACCCTTCATCTACGGCAAACGAAACGGCATCCACATCATCGACATCAAGGAAACCGTCAAAGGCCTCCTCCTTGCACGCAAACTCGTCCAGAATATCGTCGCTGGCGGAAAAGATGTCTGCTTCGTAGGCACCAAACGACAAGCCAAAGAAGTCATCGTCCAGCGCGTCACCGATGTCGAAATGCACTATGTCACCGAGCGTTGGCTCGGCGGGACCCTCACCAACTTCCGCACCATTCGCTCGCGTCTGTCTCGTCTTGAAGAACTCGAAGCGATCCAAGAAGCCGACAACTTCGAAAGCTACTCCAAGAAAATGGAATCCCAGCTCCGCCGCGAGATGAAGAAGATTTCACGCAACCTTGGTGGCGTCCGCAAAATGAGCAAACTCCCAGGCGTCCTCATCGCCATTGATGTCAAGCGTGAAACCACCGCACTCCGCGAAGCCCGTAAACTCGGTATTCCCACCATCTGCCTCATCGACACCGACGGCGACCCTGACATGGCCGATATTGCCATCCCAGGCAACGACGACTCGATGCGTTCGATCGATGTCATCGTCCGCGAACTCTGCAAGGCCATCACCGATGGCAAGCAAAACCGCGTCGTCACCACCAAGGATAAAGAAGACGGTTCCTCTGAAGGGGCCCAGAAGCGTTCACGACGGGCACAATACTCAGCCACCGAAGCACCACCCGCCGCACCACAGGAGCCAGCCAATGACGCTGCTCCAGCGGCACCAGCTTCGGCCGAGTCTTGATCCAGTTCGTGTACATCAATCCACCACACGCCCGCCCATTCTCACATTGAACGGAGCGTGGCATCACCCAAACGCATATCGCCGGAGAAATAGATATGGCCGGAATCACAGCCAAAGAAGTCATGAGCTTGCGGAACAAAACCGGGCTCGCCATGATGGAATGTAAAAAAGCACTCACCGAAGCCGG
>JALSHW010000290.1 GCA_026982035.1 Phycisphaerales bacterium
CATACGCCTCCACCCGAATATGCGACTTCCCCACCCGCTCCCCACTCCCAAGCCCAGTCGTCCCCGAATCACCCGTCCGCGTGTAGATTTTCGTCAGTTTCACCATACCAATAGTGTATCCTATTCCCTACCCCCCCGGACCCCCCCATGCCAATCCAACTCGAACAACAACTCAATCAAGGCCTCACCCGCACCTGGGATACCTCCAAAATCTCCTCAGACTCAATAAACCTCATCACCAGAGTCATGGCCGCCCGAAATCTCCACGACCAAAAATCCGCCAACGATTTCCTCAACCCAACCCTCGCAACCCTCCACAACCCCTCCCTCATCCCAGACCTCGACAAAGCCGCCCAACGAATCCTCGCCGCCATCGACAAAAACGAAAAAATCACCATCTTCGGCGATTACGATGTCGACGGCATCACCGCCACCGCAATCCTCTACCACATCCTCAACACCATCGCACCAAAAACCACAGTCAACACCTACATCCCCCACCGCCTCGACGAGGGCTATGGCCTCAACAAATCCGCAATTGACACCCTCGCCGACCAAGGCACCAAACTCCTCATCACCGTCGACTGCGGCATCACCGCCAACACCCCCGCACTCCGCGCAAAAGAACTCGGCGTAGACCTCATCATCACCGACCACCACAACCCCCCAACCAACCTCGACGACATGCCCGATTGCTACGCCGTCGTCCACCCCCGCCGCCCAGACTCCACCTACCCCTTCGGCGAACTCTGCGGCGCAGGCGTCGCCTACAAACTCGCCTGGCGCATCGCCACCCTCCACTGCAAATCAGAAACCGTCACCCCACAACTCCGCACAACCCTCCTGGACCTCCTCACCCTCGCCGCCCTGGGCACCATCGCCGATGTCGTCCCCCTCATCGACGAAAACCGCACCATCACCAAGTTCGGCCTCGCCAAAATCAAATCCACCCCCATCCAAGGCCTCCACGCACTCATCCACGCCTCCAATCTCGACACCAACCAAGTCGACGCCGAAGCCGTCGGCTTCCGCCTCGCCCCCCGCCTCAACGCCATCGGACGACTCGGACACGCCGCCGATGCCCTCGAACTCATGACCACCGCCACAGGCAATCGCGCCACAGAACTCGCCGAACAACTCTCCAAACTCAACGACGACCGCCGAGCCACCGAACAACGCATCCTCAAACAAGCCCTCGAAATGGCCCAGCAACAAGGCATGACCAGCCCCGACAAAAGAGCCATCATCCTCGCCCACCAAGACTGGCACCCCGGCGTCGTAGGCATCGTCTGCTCCCGCCTCGTCGACCGCTTCGCCCGCCCCACCATCCTCATGCAACGCAAAGACGGCCTCTGCAAAGGATCAGCCCGCTCCATCAACGGCTACTCCATCCACGAAGCTCTCGAATCCGCCGCAACCCACCTCAAAACCTTCGGAGGCCACGACATGGCCGCCGGACTCACCTGCGACGAATCCAACTTCCAAAACCTCGTAGAATCCATCACCCACCACGCCAACACCAACCTCACCCCAGACGACCTCACCCACACACTCAAAATCGACGCCATCGCCAAAATCGACGAACTCACCGAGCAAACCCTCACCACCCTAGAAAACCTCGCCCCCTTCGGCGCCGGAAACCCCCGCATCAAAATCCTCATCCAAAACGCCAAAATCAACGGCCGCCCAGAACCCTTCGGAAAAACCGGCACCCACCTCTCCCTACGAGTCGGCGACGCCGATCACAAAGGCCAAGTCATCCGCATCATCGGCTGGAGTTGGTGGCAAAAAGCCCGAGACATCGCCCCGGGCTCAGTAGTCAATCTGGTCATCGAACCAAAACTCTCAAGATGGAACGGCCGAACACGAATCGAACCAATCCTCAACGACCTCCAGCTCTGCTAGAAGCCAAACTCACTTCGTCGGCACACTCGCCACGACCTGAGCTTTCAATCGAGCAATAAAGTTCTGAAATTCCTCATTGGACGGATCAAGCGATCCCGCCCGAGTCGCACTTGACAACGCACCCTGATACATCCCAAGGTCCCGCTGCAACACCGCCCGGAACGCAAAGAGTTCAGCATCCGAGTTGTTCCGATCAATCGCATCATTGATGGCAGTCAACGCCTTATCAAAATCCCCACTCCGACGATGAATCATCGACCACAACACATACCCCTCATGCGAGTTGGGCTGCATCCCCACAATCCGAGCCGCGGCCCGTCGTGCCGTACGATCATCATTGATCGAATACGAAGTATTCCCCAAACCAAGCCACGCATCAATATCGCTCTTCCCATTGTCTTGAGAAAGCAAATCCTGATAAATCGACCGCGCCTCAACAGGACGCCCAGTCCCCACAAGCGCCTTGGCATGCAACAACTTCAAATCCCGGCGATCCTTGTGCTCATAGTTTTGAATCAACGCCGAGATATTCCGCTCCGCATCACCAAACCGCCCATTGACCATCTGTGTATGAATCAACTGCTCAAGAATCCCAGTATCATCCGGGGCAAGCAATCGAGCATCACGGAAGTGCAACTCCGCTTGCTTCGGGTCTTTTTCAATCAACGCAATATGCCCAAGCGTCTGCTGAATCCCAGCATTGTTGGCCGACATCGGAAGCATCCGAAGATACCGCGCCGCTTGCTCAGTCCGATCAAGATCAATCATCATCTCCGCAGCCGCAACTGCATACCCAGGATTGTAATCATCAAACTCACACGCATTCTCAAAATGCGTCAACGCCTCTTCAGGACGATTGAGCCGCTCATACACCACCCCAAGGTAGTAATGCGTATCAGAATCCTCAGGACTCAGCGTCTCAGCCGTCTGCAAACTCCGAATCGCATTGCCCAGATCACCCATCTCAATGAGAATCCGACCACGCAACACATGGCTCTTGACCACCGTGTCATTGATCGCTATCGAACCATCAACCTTCGTCAACGCCTTGTCCAAATCACCAGCCAAAAACGCCTGTCGAGCCAAATCCCATTCCGTCGCCGACTTGAGAAAACTCATCTTCTCCTTAGCGAGTGAAATGTGTTCCTGCGTGTACTTCCCGTGCCCAACCGAACATCCAACCAAAGTCGGGATGGCCATTGCCGCCGTGAGAACCAATGCGATACCAGAGAGATTCTTCATGTCTGTATACTCCCGGGGAAAACGCACCCGTTGTTGATGTGTGTAAACTGTTCGTACTTATTCAAAGTCGCCTGTGGGAACCTCGGTGAAGATCGTCTCAGATGAATCCGATCCATCCTCAAAAATCTCCAACTCATCACCGCCATCGGCCATCTCGGTTGCCTCAGAAACATCCTCCGAATCAACCGCATTGGCACTCGTCCAATCGCTCGCACTCAAAGGCCAATCAAGCTGAAGTGCTCCGCCACCAGGCAGCGAAATAATCAACTGACCAGAAATCGAAGCAAACTCCTGCTCGATCCCAATACCAGGAGCAACCTCCTCGTACCCAAACTCCTCCCACTGCGCCTCACTGAAATCATCAGGAAGCACCCCAGAACCAGCAACCTCTTCAATAAACGGCCCAGGATCAAATGACTCCACATCAAACGATCCCGACCCATCCGATACGATCTCCGAGGAAATCTCCGAATACTCCGAATCACCGATCATCTCAGAACCCATTTCAGTCTCAGCAACATCAAACGATGCTTCCCCAAAACCTTCACCTTCAAATCCAGACTCATATCCAGATTCAAATCCGGGCTCAACGATCTCCGTATAAGTCACAATCTCTTGAGGCACAGACTCAGGCACAGAAACCTCAGAATCCATCATGAACTCTTCAGCACCCTCAAACGATTCCGAAGCATCCGACACCGGCTCAAACACCTCGGCAATTTCCTCATATCCAGATTCGTCACCAGATTCAAAAGAATCCGACTCAAATCCATCAACCTCAGGAGCAGGCCAAGCAATCCCATCAAGCGGGCTCACCTCAACCACCGGAGCAACCTCATGAGGCAAGTGGAACGCGCCACTCCCCTGATTCAGCAACTCGCCATGCATAATACTCTGAATCATCGCACGGCTCGGTGCATGACTCATCTCACCAGTCAATTCCGTACGCATCGCACGAGCATCAGGAGAGTTGGGCTGCAAACGCAACGCCTGGTCAATCTTGGCAAGCGCCTTCTCCGTGTTCCCGCTGTCGGCAAGACGACGAGCATCAATCAAAATCTGACCAATCCGACGCTCACGCGACCAAGGCAACAAACCCTTCCGAGCACCAAAACGAGCATGCTCAACAAACTCATTGCCACGATCACCAGTCTCAGCCAAAATCGTATCATTGACAATCGAAGGCGTAATCAAGAAAATAATCTCACTCCGACGAGTCGAATCATCATTCCCCCGGAACGCCTGACCAATCATCGGAATATTCCCAAGCAACGGCACCTGACGACGAGTCGCAGTGGTCGTCTCGGTGAACAATCCACCAAGCACCACCGTCTGACCATCACGAACCATCACATTGGTCGTCATCTCCGTGGTATCCTCATCCGGAATCGTAATCGTTGCACCAGTATTATCCGTAATGCTCCGAAGCTTAAAACTCGAAACCTGAGGACGAAGCTCCAAACGAATCAAACCAGTCTGTGAAACAAAAGGACGAACCGCAAGCTCAGTACCAACCTCAAGGAACTCAACCGTCTGTGTCGTTGCAGTCGTCGTGCTGGTCGTATTCAAATACCCGACCCGAGTACCAACCAACACCCGCGCTGGCTGACGATTCAAAGTCAAAATCTTTGGATTCGACACAATCGTCACATCCGTCACTTCATCAAGCACACGCATAAACACCGCAACATCACCATTGACAAGCCCCGCCTTGAGCGTCGCAGGCCCAGCAGTATTTCCAACATTCGATGACACCCCACTGACATCGCCACCACCATTGGGCACCGCAACATTCGTCCCATCAACAAGCTGACCCTTCCCACCAATCAACCCATCAATCACACTCAAAGGCCCACCAGTCCCCACAAAGTCCGTAAAATTCAAATTCTTGATCAACGCAAAATCAACACCAAAAGCATTCGCCTCATTCAACGCCGTCTGCAAAATCGTCGCCTCAACCAAAACCTGCGTCGGCTTGGTATCAAGCTCCCTGAGTAATCCCATGATCTCCTCAACCTGCTCCTCATAATCATGAATCACAATCGATGCCGACGACGCATAAGTATCAGCACCAGCAGGAGCCCCCTCAGAAATCTGGAACGACGCCGTAGCAGCATGGGTCGAAATCGACCCATTCTCAGACAACAACTCCTTGGCAAACTCCGCAGCATCCGCAGAATTCAAATAGTCCAAATGCAAAATCCGAGAAATCGGCCGACGAGTCGCCCGCTCAAACTCCTCTAGTTCCTCACGGGTATACACATAAATAAAGTTCCCCTTCTCGATATACCCAAACCCATTGACATTCAAAATCGAATCGAGTGCCTCATAAAAAGTCACCCCATACAAATCCGCCGTCACCGTCGCCTGGACAGTATTGGAAGTAATAATATTCCGTTGCGACTGAATCGAAAGCAACTGCAAAATATTCCCAAGGTCTTCATTGTTCACATGGAGATCAACAAGGTCATACTCAGAAACCTCAACCTCACCAGACAACCCAGCAATATCATCGTCCCCAAGCGAAGGGGCAAACGCTCCCTGTGTCCCCTCACCCATCGACTCTTCTTCCCCTTGCTGCGTAAACGCCTCAAGCAAACCAAAAGCCCCAGAATCCCCACCCATGTCCTGGGCCATCACAGGTGCCGCAATCCCGGCACCAAGTGCCAAAACAAGTGCAGGAGTGATCGTGCTCATCTTCGCACGGGTTAGAAAGGTGAAACAAGTATTGGCTGTGTGACTCATCATTGATCCTCGCGGAAGTTGCTCATTCTGACTGTCTGCCGAATACTGCACGGCCAGACCTGATTGCTGCTAAAGATTCGGCCTAAAAGGTCACCCACTTTGCGCATCCCCCCAACTTTGCACAGGAATCACCCACCCATCTTCACAACAGGCGACCGATAACCTCCCAAACCATCAATCATCCTTCTCAATCGCCTTTCGATTCGATTCCCAATACACTCCCCCAGAATCGTCCACCCCATCCCCATCAACACCCCCCTCATCAACACCAGAACCCTCTCCCCGCTCCTTAGGTTCAGCAAGCGCACTCCGAGGAATATCCGTCACCAACCGAAGCTTGGCCCAAATCAACACCCCCGCAAGCATTCCAAGCGAAAGCATAAAAGTAAGAGCCCGAGCACGCCGTTCATTAATCTTGGTGTTCATACAAAAAAATCCTCCGATCCACATATCGGAGGCCCAGAAACACCCATTTCCTACAAACAACAACTCCCCCACCAATTCCCATCAGTTCAACTGCACAACCGTCACACGCCCAGTAAACGCCGCTATATCAATCCGAAACCGAGAATCCGGACCAACAATCTCCACCGACCCACCATCCGAAAGCGTCGCAGACCCAGCAGCCGCAATCGGCGCACCCATCTCATCAAAAATAACCGCAGACCCACCATTAAAACTAATATTCTCCAAAAACGACCCGCCAAACTGATCCTCATCCAACAGCGTCCTGTACCGCTGCCCAGGCCCCTTGGCATCAAACAACGCATCAGCATCAGGATCAATCGCCCCGCCAAACACACGCGTCAGCGTATACATATTGGCATCCTCATCAAACACCACCGCCCGCTCCTCCTGATACGCCAAAGCATCCATCTGAGCAAAAGTAATATCCGCCACCACCGAACGAACAGCAGACTGAATACGCAACACCCCAACAGACCCCATCGAAGGAATCACCAACGCCGCAGAAATACCCAAAATCGCTATCACAATCAAAAGCTCAATCAGCGTATATCCACTGCAAGTTCTCAATACTCCATCACTCTTGCCCTCGTTCATACCAACCTCCAAAAAATCCCCCCACATCACGGCCGTGGCAATGGCTGATCCTGATCATCAAAACCACCCGCCCAAACCTCACCAGTCGCACTGTCAAAAATCCAACCATGCGTCGTCTGATACGCCGCATCAGCAGCATTCCCAATCACAATCACCCGAGAATTCACCCCACCCACATACTGATTCGTCGGCGCCTCACGCAAATACGCAGGCGTCACAATCTCCCCCCATGTCCCATCCCCCGCCACCACCGCAGGAAGCGCATTCCCATTCGAAACCTGAAACACCTCCACAGCCCGACGAACCTTATTAAGCTCCGTCTGAGCCGTCGCCACCGCAGCTTCCTCACTGGCCCCAGCCATCAAAGGCACCACCAACGCAGCAAGAATCCCAAGGATCACCACCACAATCAAAATCTCCACCAGTGTAAATCCATCCGCCTTCAACCGCATCTCACACACTCCCTCAAATCATCCCACCAGAACTGTAAATCCGTCCCAAAATCCAAGGTGGGCTCCGTTGGGAGCCCACCTCAAAAAATTCATTCAGCACCATGACTGATTAGTAATTCGCACCACTGGCACGGATGACCCCTGTATTGGGGTTGTAGTACCATCCCTGGGTACCGTTGCCAGCGTTGGCTTCGGCATCCGCCGCAGTCGCGTTGGCAGCAGCACTGACCGTCACGGTAGTTGCGTTGGCAGCAGGAGCAAATGGATTCACTGGGGCTTCCTTGATGTAATCGCCATCAATCATCACGCTCCAACCATTGGCCGAACCATCAGCCGCATTGGCATTGAGCTCAGCAACCGTTGGATAAGTGCCATTGTTCTGAGCCGCATACAACTCAAGCTGATTCTGCAAGGTCGAACCTTGCGTCTCAACATTACCCTGACGGGCATCATTGGCAGCATTGGTAAACTGTGGAACCACGATCGCGGCAAGAATGCCCAAGATCACGACCACGATGAGAATTTCGACCAAAGTGAATCCCTTGGCCACGGTGTTTCGCATTGCTTGCATTGTGTGTACTCCTTGTACCTGTGTTTCGTGCCGTTGGTCAACCCGACGGCCATTGACTTGCTTACCAGCGGGCGAGTCAAAATCCCATCCTCCGCGGAATCTCAACCAAATACCTGTCACCCACCAGCGGACACGCGCCGCTCCGGGTTGACTCAAACATGACAAACAATCCATCGGAAGAACACCCCACCCGGATGAGAACCACCACATTCCGTGACATCTGGGTGACCCCCAAATGCATATCTGTACCACCCATGCCGATCCTGACGATTACCACCCACCAAATCATCGAAATCTCGGACCAACCACCCTCCCCCCCAAGCCCAATAAAAAACAGACCCTCGCGGGTCCGTCTCATTATCAAACTTCAAAACAAGATCAAATCAATCCAACAAACTCACTCCCCACCCGAAAGAATCAACCCAAGCAAGTCAGCATTCTCAATCTCCAACGCCCCCATCGCACCCACCGCCGTCGTCGCAAGCTCCTCATCACCATCCCCGGCAAACCCAATCAACGCACGAATCTGCCGACTATTCAAATGATTCCCAAACCGCTTCCCAGAATCCCCCACCATCGCCAGCAACTCAAGCCGTTCAATCCCAGAAGCATCCATCGCCCGATCCATAATCGCCATCTGAGCCCCCGGACGATCCACATACGAAAGAATCTGAGCCACATCAAGCATCGTCAGCCCCCCCACATCCTCCAGCACATCAATCAAAATCGTCGAAGCATCCAGCACATTGAGCACCCGATTATTCGAAATCGCCAAATCACGAAGCACCTCAATCGCCCGCGACGCATACACCGCCGCCTCAGCATCATCAATAGGCCCACCCGACGCCGCCATCAACAACTGCTCCACAGACGACTCAATATTCCCACTCGAAATCTCCACCCGACGCACCGCCACAGTCTGATCCCGTAAATACTGACGCCGCATCGGCTCCACATCATCAGTCCGCATCAACGCCAAAACAGGCGAAACACGCATCTTCGAATCCGCCCGAGCCGTCTCAATCGTCAATAAAGTACCGTCATACCCCAGAGAAGTCACAATCAAATCAATCGAAGGCACATGCGCAATCGACTCATCCAACCCATCAAGCCCACCATCAGACGGAGGCAACACCGTAAAACCCTGCCCCTCAAGAATCATGCTGTACTGGTCATACGACTCACGATCACTCCCCGTCAACACCACCGCAAACCGCGCCGATGCATCTCGAACAGCACTGGCAAGCAACGGAATCACCCGCTCAGCACCCTGAAAACTCTCCTGTGGCTGAGCCCCCCCCAACGCCAAAGCCGCCTCAAACTGCACCCGACGGTTCTGATACCCAAGCGATTCCAACAACGGATACCGACCATCAATGGCCTGCCCCCACAACGAACGAGGCCCAGCAGTCTCGGCCAACGCATCAATCGCACTCCGAACCAAAGGCGTATCCCGACTATCAATCCCGCGACGCAACACCAACTGCGTAATATCAGGCCCAGCAGCAATACCAAAATACTCCGCATCACGACGATCATCCCCATACAACGGATTCACATACCCATCAGGCGTATCAAACTCACGAGAATAATTCGACGAAATCCACAACGCAAGCGTCTCAGACGCATCCGCATTCATCCCAAGCGATTTCTCCGCATACCGCATCGCCATCGCCTCATGGAACACAGGCGTCACCACAGGGTTCATCACCAACCCCAGCCCAGGATTAAAATCCCACACAATCTGATACCCCTCCCCCGGAAAACTCGTCAACTCCGCCGGCTCGTTGTAATACGCATCAGCCAACCCCGCATACAGATCCGCAACATTCGAACTCGGATTCCCACCAAGCCGAGAAATCGAACGCCCACTCGCCTTCTTCACCCCATCATTTGTCGTATTCTGATACAAATCAATCAACACAGGCAAACTCGTCCGATACGGAATCAACCCCAAAACCTCACACACCGCCTCTTGCCGCGTCCCATCAAGCCCAGGAAGTGCCGTGATCAACGGCGCAATCGTCTGTCGTCCCATATCAACCAACAACCGCTGCACCTGTGCCTTGAGTGCCAGATTATCCTTCTGCAAATACGCATCCAACAACTGAGGCATCGCATACTCACCCGCCGCAATCAACCGCGACCGCCCAACCTGCCGAGCCCGCAAGCCCCCCGTCAACAACTCAATATTCCGTGCAATCTCTTCAGGATTCCGTGCCCGTTCCAGCTTCCCAGTCCGGTACGCCGTATCAAGCTCCGCCGCAATCGGCTCAAGCACAGGCACCCGCATCGCCGCCGCAATCGCCTCTTCAAACCGCGCCAACTCCCGCGACGAATCCACCATGTCCACAAACTCTTCAGCACTCAAACCACTCTCAAGCAACTGCCGACCAAGATCCGCAGCCACATCAAAACGAGCAATCTTCACAAAGTGAATAAAATCACGAAGCAACACCGTCTCCGCCTCATAATCGCCCCTCACCGGCTGAACAACCAAAGACGATCCCAACGCCGTCCCAACCGTTCCAGAGAGAGTCCCCCCACACACCACCATGAGCAAAGCACTAGAAAGACGGCTGATATTCCGGGTCGTTTGACGCACAACGGACTCCTATCGAGATCGCGAACCATATATAAGACACAAGCGAGACAATCTCGCCTGCGGGCATCGTATACGGACGCCCTCTCCTCGGTGTTGCCCCTCTCTGAGAAAGTCGCACACCGATCGCAACTGTATCGGACTCACCCTCAAAGTTCAATAACCACCCCCAAC
>JALSHW010000291.1 GCA_026982035.1 Phycisphaerales bacterium
GTCTTCGTCATTCCAAAGGGCTTACGATGGTCATGATTGATATTGATCATTTCAAATCAGTCAACGATTCATTCGGGCATCCCGCGGGTGATGCGGTGATTTCTGGTGTGGCCAACCTTTTGATGAGCCATATCCGAAAGAGTGATATCGCGTGCCGATACGGCGGCGAAGAGTTTGCGATCATTCTTCCTGAGACCAGCCCAGAACAGGCACTTGGGCTCTGCGATCGGATCCGGAGTGAATGTGAAGCCATGCATTGGTCGAGGCATCCAGATCGGAAGATCACCCTGTCGATGGGAATCACGGGTTGTGTTGATGGTCCGACCATGCAGCCAGGGCCTTGGATCGAACATTCGGACGCCAACTTGTACAAAGCCAAAGAAACTGGTCGAAACAAGATCGTCTGTGACGAAACCCAAGGCAAGCTCATCTCGCTTCCCAAAGCCAGCTAATCATTTCCTTGACTACAATCAAGGCATGAGTCCAGACCAATCATTCCATTCAGATCGAGACCGCTTGGACAAGATCGAAGAGGCCTTGGGGTATCTTGAGGTCGATGGCGGACGGGCACGCGAGCAGTTTGATGAGTTGAGCAAGGCCGTCCATGAGTTGAGCACCCGCATGCAACGGCTCGAATCGCGTATGATGGACCTCAACAGTCGAATAGAGACCCCAGACCCGGGTTTGGTGGCTCCGCCTCATAGTGCCGGGCCGGACATTCCGCGCGATCCGTTGTAGTTGGCTTGCGTATACTGTCCTGATGAATACACACACAACAACGACCCACATTCGCATTGGGCGATCTCTTGGGACTCTGGCGATCGGGCTTTTGGTACTGACCGTATCTTCTGGATGCCGCGATCTTCAAAAGAGGCGTGTTGAACTCAAGCAGGCCAGTGGGGCAGATTCGACCCTGGACCCACGCTTTGGTTTGACCTCCGATGCCCAAGACCCAAGCGAGCGAGACAAAGAGCTCGGATATGGTAAGTGGAAACAAAAACCTGAAGTCGATGGCACCGAAGCCCCAACTTCGCCGGGTCGTCGAAAGCCCTTCGGCTCACCATAGTGTGCTTCAATTTCGCTTGCCATGACCATGGAATTGATGGATAGATCATTTTGAGAATTCGGAGCCACAATGACAGAACTTGCAGATCGCTACACAGAAGTCAAAGAACGGGTTGCCCAGGCGGCTATTCGATCAGGCAGAACGCCCGAATCGGTGTATATGATTGCGGTTGCCAAGTACGCCGAACCCGAGAATATTCGTGAACTCATCGAGCTGGGGCATCGGGACTTTGGTGAGAACCGTGTCCAGCAACTTGCCCAACGGGCCGGGGTGATCAGTGAATGGTTTGATCGGATCAAATCGCTGCCTCGAACATCTGTGGATTCCAAGATTGATGTTTCTGATCCGGTTCGCTGGCACATGATCGGGCATCTGCAACGGAACAAGGCGCGGAAAATCGCTGATTGCACCCGTCTGATCCATTCGGTTGATTCGTTGCGACTGGCTGAGGAACTGCAGGTGGTTGCCAACAAGCTTGATCGTGTAATTGATGTGCTGGTTCAGGTCAATGTCTCAGGGGAAGAATCCAAATCCGGACTTCCGATTGCAGCCCTTGGCGCGATTGCCGAGCAGATCGACACCATGATCAATGTCCGTGTGCGTGGATTGATGACCATGGCTCCGATTACCGAGGACCCTGAGTCTTCCCGGGTTCATTTCTCGCGTTGCCGAGAGATCTTTGATGATTTGGTCAAGGCCGGGGTTGGTGAGGAACACTTCAATCTCCTGTCGATGGGAATGTCAGGGGACTATGAAGTCGCCATCGAAGAGGGTGCCAATCTTGTGCGCGTGGGATCGGCGATCTTTGGTCACAAAGAGATTGAGCCATCGATGGATGAGTTGGTGGAGTCTTCTGAACTCTAAGCGGATCGTTGGCGTTTAGGCCTGAGTCGCGCGATCGGTGAGCATCGCCAGTACGCCGTTTGGTTGCCGAATACGGACCATCTGAACTTGGAGGTTGCGACCTGGGCATGCGGTGCTGCGGAGCTCTCTGTGCGTATAGACGCGGCTCAGCGGGACGCTGAACCGCCGCATCTCATGGGCGATCAGGGAATTGAGGGTGTCGAGGGCTTTGCTGGTGGGTCGGGCTTTTTCGTAGTTTCCAAACAGGACGATCCCGATGTTGCCTGGATTGTGGTGTTTGACATGGGCGCCTTGGAAGGTCAGTGGCCTTCCTTGCCAAGCCCGACCGGCGGGGTCGATGGCGTAGTGGTATCCAATGTCCGCCCAATGGTTCCCCAAGTGCCCCCTTCGGATAGCGACGAGCCGACGGACAGATTCGGCGTATCTTCCTGAGGGCAATGGACTAATGGCGTCGTGGTGGACGGTGATTCGTGTCACCCGCGACATTGGGTCGGCCAAGTTGGCTTTGGTTTTGCCTCGGGTCCATTTGATGCGGGGGATGACAAAATCTGGGAGTTGGGTCAAACTCGCTGAAGTTGAAGAGGTGGGGTTGTAGGTGGGTGGAGGGGCAACTGGGAGGGGGGATCGGGTGTTGATGATGGGGTCGGCGGGGATTGGTTGGCCGATCATGTTGTCGGATCGTTTCTTGCGTTTGGATCCGCTCTGGCATCCTCCCAGCCCTGAGAGAAGTCCGCTGATGGCAAGAATTGACCCCGCTTTGGCTCCAAGGTGCAGAACTTGGCGTCGGGTTGCCGAGGTAGGGTGTGTCGGATTATCCATTGCAGGCCTCAAAATTCATGGGGTTCGTCCCGGCATGTTCTTCGGCTAGATCGACAGAACTGGTACAATGCTACACGATTGGGACCAGCGATGTGTCCTTCGCGCCTGATTTGGGCGAGTTCTTGCCAAGTTTCAGGTAAAATGACGGTTGATTCAACAACAGCAAGGGGAGGTGGCGTGATGGCCATCGGACGAATAACGGCTATTGGACTGGTCTTGGTACTGGCTCTCCCATGTTTTGGGCGTGTTGATGCCGACAACGAAGCGGCGGCGGCGTTGGCCGAACTCCAACAAGCCAAAGTTGCCTATGCGCAGGCATTGGAACAGGTGCAGATCGCCAAGCTGAATCTGGATCGCGCCAGTGCCCACGCGATTGCGGTCGGGGCCTTGGGTGAGCCGGGTTCTGAATCGGCCAATTCTGCTCCGCCACCCAAATCGCCACCGCCTGAGCAAGCCAAGAAAGCCGTCACGACCAATGCAACCCCGTCGCCACCGGCTGAGATTGTCAAGAAAGACAAAGGCCCATCGTTTTGGACTGGATGGAAACGGTCAGTTCGCTTCGGATTCAACTCTTCATCTGGAAATACAAGGAACCAGAATCTGAATCTTCAGTTCAATACCAAGAGGAAATCCAAAAAATACATGACCAAGTTTGAATCAGAATATCGATTTGCAACACGCAATGGGATTGATTCACAGAATAGACTCGAGTTGAACTTTCGACATGAATGGCTCGCTCCAGAGGGGCATAAAGTTGGGTGGTGGACCACCGCCAGTTATGAACTCGACGAGTTTCAGGATTGGGAATATCGTGTGACAGCCCATGGAGGCATCAGTTACCAATTCATCAAAAACAAAACAACCTATCTCAAAGGCCGAACCGGATTCGGCGGGTCCAAGTCATTTGGAGGGTCATCCAACGAGTTTCGCCCAGAAGCCCTTGTCACAGGAATCGATCTCAAACACAGTTTCAATGAAACAGTCAATCTTGAAGCAGGAACCGAATATTTCGTGGATGTGTCTATGGTCTCTCGCGATCGACTCAACAACAATATCAAACTCAATATTCTTTTGGACAAAGAGAGCAATATGAATCTTCAGTTCAAACTCACCCATAAATTTGATTCTGAGCCCGGTGGAATAAAAGACAATAACGACCTTTACTTCGATGTCACTGTGGGTTGGCAATTCTAGCTTCAGTGCCAAGTTCAATCGAGTCAATATTTCAAACACACAACTTTCTAAGGAAGAGGGAATGACCATGCAAGAAGAGGCAGCACAAACCACCGAGATGGTTGTTGAGACAGCCCAAGCAGCCAGCGAATCAGGGGCGGCCGAAGGATTCGGCGACCTCGTTTCTCGCCTGTCCAGCGGCGACATGAGCGGCGACACATGGATCCTCGCATGGGAAACCATCGGCCAACCGGTACTTCTGGCAATCGTGCTGATTGTTTCGGTGATGTTTATCGCTGGGTGGATCAAGGGGTTGACCACCAAAGCGTGTCGCAAGGCCAATGTTGAAGAAACACTCTCCAGATTCCTTGGCAACATGGTTCGGTACTTTGTCCTCTTTGCCGGCGGGATTGCGATTCTTGGAACGCTCGGTGTTGAGACGACGAGTTTCGCTGCGGTGCTTGCGGCGGCTGGATTTGCCGTCGGCATGGCGATGTCGGGGATGCTCGGTAATGTGGCCGCTGGGGTGATGCTGCTGTTCTTCCGTCCGTTCAAAGTCGGTGATGTGGCCAATGCAGGCGGCACCACTGGCAAGGTCATCGAGATTGGACTCTTTACGACGACCTTTGATACGCCTGACAACCGACGCATCATTGTTCCCAATGGTTCAGTCTTTGGTGGAACGATTGAGAATATATCGCACCACGAGACACGCCGAGTCTCGGTGTCTGTTGGTACTGACTATGGCGCTGATATTGACAAGACCCGTGAGGTTCTGGTAGCAGCGGCCAAGGCGTGCAGCGGTGTTTTTCAAGACCCTGAACCGGCGGCTGTCCTGACCGGACTGGGTGGATCGTCGATTGATTGGTCTGTGCGGGTATGGTGTAATTCGGCGGACTTCTGGGCGGTGAGTGATCAACTGACCCGTGATGTGAAGTACGCTTTGGACGGTGCCAACATTGGGATTCCGTATCCGCAGATGGATGTGCATCTGGATGGGAAAATTGCTCAGGGCTAACTGAAACCCGTGGCACAGGCGTCCCGCCTGTGTTTTTTTATTCAGACAGAAGATCAATGGTGTAAAAAGTCATCACAGGCGGGACGCCTGTGCCACCGGTTCTTGGCGAATCCGATCGAGCCATTTGCTCCAGATGCTCAGGACCAGGAGCATGTAGAGGCGTTGGGAGTGGTCGCGGCCGTGCCAGGGGTTGATTGATTTTTCACCCGCGGCGTCATGCTCGCGGAGCATCTGATTGACGAATTTCATGTTGATGTTGACGCCTGCGTCTGTCAGGCCTGGGAATGGGTCGGTTGAGTGGAGGTGGTCGTGGAGGAGTTGTCGCATGTGGCCATAGTCTGTGCGGAACCATTCACCGATGGGGATGGCGAAGCCCTGCTTTGGACGATCGACGATGTGGTCTGGGAGGTATTTGCGAGCGACTTGTTTGAGGAGGCCTTTACGCTCTCCGTTGGGCATGAGGATGTCGAGGGGGGTGCTGAGTGCAGCTTTGACGAGGTCTTTCGCGAGAAACGGGGCACGGACTTCGAGCCCTACAGCCATCGATGCGGTGTCGGTCTTTCGGAGCAAGTCATCTGGGAGATAGTCTCTAAAATCATGAAAAAGTGGGTCGTCGATTTGAATAAAGCGAAAGATCGGTGCCATGTCTTCATGGACAAACTCGACGAGTTTGAGTAGATCCGGGGTAGGGAAAATAGAGAGGAGATCGGAGTAGCCTCCATATCGCGCGGCAGTTGCGAGTCGTGCGAGATATGTCGATTTGCTATTGGGTGATCTTTGATTGAGTAGTGATGTGGGGAGATGCTTCAACACGCTGCGCCACCGGTTGAGCGTTGGCGTAATCGTGTATCGCCGATACCCACCAAAAAGTTCGTCAGCGCCATCTCCGGAGAGCGCGACCTTGATGTGCTTGCGAGCGGCTTTGGAGACCCAATATGTCGGTAGGATTGAGCTGTCCCCAAATGGGTGGCCCAGTTGTTCAATGAGTTCGATAAGATCAGACGCAGGATTTGGATCACATTCGAGAGTTGTATGATGCGTGCCTATGAACTTCGCGGTTTCGAGGGCGGCATCGGATTCATCGAAGGCCTTGCTTGGCATGCGTACGGTAAAGGTCTTCATATCTTGTCTATACCGCTGTGCGATTGCAGCTATTAATGCTGAATCAACCCCGCCAGAAAGAAACACGCCCAGTGGCACATCGGATTCGATCCGGCTAGAAACGCTCTCTTCGATGATGGATTGCATGGATTCAACACTGGATGCCGAACTGCGGAGTTTGAAACCCAGTCTGCATTCCCGATCTGCAACGACTTGTTTCGGACGGTTGATTTGGAACGAGCCTTTTGGATCCTTCGGGAAGAGGAGCCAAGTATTGGGGATCGATTGGTACATCCATGATGTCATCGAGATTTGTTCGAATCCATTATTAATCCATGAGGAGCCTTCTTGGAACATGGGGTCAATAAGCGGAGAACCGGGATTCCAAGTTAGGCTGGTGTGGATCAACGATGAAATCAACGATGAATAGACCACTTCACCATTGTCCATCGTCATGGAATACAGAGGTTTTTCGCCTGAAAAATCACGAGCATTGACGATTTGTCTGGTCTCTCTGTCCCATAGCAGGAACGAGTACATGGCATCGAGTTTGTCTTGTAGTTCTCCTTGCCAATGCCGCCAGCCGTGGATCAGCACTTCGGTGTCTGAATGATCCGTCTCGAAGACATGCCCGGCCGCTTCGAGTTCTTTGCGGAGTTTGCGGTGGTTGTAGATGCAGCCGTTGAAGACGACGGCGACGAGTGGTTTGTTGGGCTCGATCTCGCTGGCGATGACGGGCGATTCGCCGGGTTGGTAGGTGAGGTCGGGGCGGAGGCGGTCGCCGTCGTGGACCATGGGTTGGGAGCCGCCCTCGTGGTCGATGATGCTGAGCCGGCGGTGGACCAGGGCGATGTCGACGATGGTGCCGTCGTCGCGGGTGGCCCGGTCGCGGAAGCGGCCTTGGCCGTCGGGGCCTCGGTGTTTGATGGAGTCGTCGAGGATATCGAGCCAGGATTCGGGGATGGCTTCCAAGGGCGGCGGTGGGGGGCCGTCTTTGGGGTCGTGAATTTTGATGATGCCTGCGATGCCGCACATGGTTAGTTGGAATCCTGTGTGATCTTTTCGCCAACCTTTTTTTGGTTATTGGTCATGCCATCGGCGTCTCCGTCGTGACATTCACAATCACATGCCAAGAGATTGTCTTTGAAGGTGCCTGTTTTGATGCCCCAGATGGTGTGGATGACGCGTGTGATGAGCATGGCTGAGACGAAGGCGATCACGAAAGACCACGAAGCGCTGATGTCTGCGAATTTCTGGAGTGACCACATCCCACCCATCGACAAGACCATAAAGACCGGAACCAAGGCGACTCGCTCGGCTTGGACGCGCGTTGCTTCGCGGGCAAATTGTTTGAGTTTGGATCGCTGATCAATCTCAGGATGATGTCCATGCGGATTCCAATGGTTGGCGACCCAGTGGAGCGCGTAATAGACAAAGACATCCATCACCGTATCAAGAACATAGGCGATGATGGAGATGAGGAGTTTTTTTTCTTCGCCGATCATGCCTGATATCCAATGGATGGGCAGTTTGGTCAGCGCGATGGAGATCAAGCCCGCCGCGATGATGTTGGCGTTGATATTGACGAGTCGTTTGCGTTGATAGAGCTTGAACACACGCTTGGGCATAGATCAAAGTCCTCTGTCAAAGCTTTCAGTGTGAACGAGCAATGACCGCATCGGCGATCAGTTCGAGCATCGGTCGGCCTGGGTTGTCTGGAATCAAGGCCAAGTTGGATTTGGCACCTTGAACAAAGGACAACGCCATCTTTTGAGTCGCCGCGATCGACTCGGTTTGGTTGACCAGTTCGATGAGTTCGGGGAGTCCGGATTGGTCGCTGTGGGAGATGGCGGTAATGAGTTCGATGGATCGTGATTTGGAAGGCGTATTGACCAAGTGATGGATGAGCGGGTAGGTGAGTTTGCCTTTTTCGAGGTCTTTGCCGACGGATTTGCCGACCGAATCTTCGGTTCCGGTCAGATCAAGGACATCGTCTTGAATCTGGAATGCGATCCCCAGATTGGTTCCAAACCCAAGCAAGGCCTGGACCGTTGGATGGCTTTGCTGATCGAATCCAAGGGTACCCAAGGCACCGAGTTCACAGGCCGCCCCGATCAAAGCAGCCGTCTTGCGCTTCAGAATCTCAAAGTAGGTCGGTTCATCAAGGTCAAAGTTGTTGCGGTTGTGGAGTTGGAGGAGTTCTCCGGTACACATGACCGCCGAGGCCTTGCCGACGATGCGGCTGGGAATCGGCGAACCGAGCGACGAACAGAGTTCGTACGAACTGGCGATGAGGTAGTCTCCGAGAATCACGGAGGTTTCGTTGCCCTTCATCGCGTTGATCGTTTTGCCCCGACGGCGGATCTCGGCTTCATCAAGGACATCATCGTGGACAAGGGTCGCCATATGCACCATCTCGCAGACGGCACCGCAGACGATGTGGGACTTTGACAGGACATGATCGGTTTTCCCGTTGGAGAGGAGTTTGCCCAGTTTCGGATTGGCGGCCGCTCCACAGAGGAGCACGAGCATTGGGCGGAGCATTTTGCCTCGATAGCGTTCGACATGCTCGCACATTTGATCGACGGGTTCTAGGTCTGAAACCAATTGCTTGGCAAAGATTTGTTCGACGGCACCAAAACCCGAAGCGATGATGTCTTCGAGGGATTTGAGTTCATCTGGGATTTGGACAACGCCTTGCATCATGTGATTCTATCGAGAGATTGGGTCTGATGCTCAGTCGTAGGCGACAATGTAGGAGATAAAGGCGGGATCGGCTTCTCCTTCAAGGGTTGCTTCGTATTGGCCGTTGCCTTCCCCGTCCTCGTCTTCGCCTTCCCAATAGACATCAACATTGGCAAACCCGGTTTCAGACAGCAGTTCGCGGATTTCGACCATCGTCCAGAGTCGCCACTCGTAGGTAAAGGCCTTGTTCATCCGGGTTTTGTCGGGAAATTTGAAATGGATATGGCATTTCATGTCTCCAGTGATGGGGTTGTAGGCCGCTTGTTCCCAGATGTAGGTGAATGATCGACCGCCACCAGCGTCGATGGTTTTGGTTTCTTCGGTTTCGGTCATGGTTTCGGAGCCGCCGTAATGGTCCAGGAAGAAGATGCCATCTTTTCCAAGTGAATCTCGAACCGATTTGAAGTAGTTTCGGAGTTCATCGCGGGTTTTGAAGAGCCAGTAGGAAAAGTTCATCGCCAGGACGCAATCAGTCCCAGCCGCATCGCCGGGTTCCAGAACATTGCGATTGAGGAGCGTGACACGCGATTTTTGTTCGTCATTGAGTTTGGCGATGTGATGCTCAGTGCCCCAGTCGAGGGTTGGCTGATCGATATCGAGTCCGATGGCGGTGTTGGATTTGCGGCGTTTGATCCATTCGACCGAGGTGTTCCCGGTGCCACAGAAATCTTCGCGGAGGGACTTGGCTTTTTTGCCTCGGATGCTCTCAAATTCTTCATCAATAAAGTCGATCTCGGCTTCGACATTCTGGACGGAGAGTTGGTAGAGCTCATGTCGATCAGCCGTCAGGGCCGAGAGGGCTCCTGTATTGGCTGCCCGAGCGGCGGCTTTTTCTTCGGTTTTGGCCTTTCGGCCTGATTTGCGTGCAGTGGTGTTGGTGCTCATCAGAACCCTCGTATGAACTGGTCGTAGACATCAGCGTCCGAGAATCGGACCCATGACGATCGTAGTGATCGACCCACCCGTTGTCACGCCTGATCGCAGATTCTCAATGATTCCTCGGCTGCCAATCCCGATGATTGGGGTCTACACTGCCAGTCCTTGAGAATTCATCAGTCAACGGATATGAGCGGAAAGTGAAGGGATAAGTACGATGCAACTGACCATGGTTGGTACCGGATATGTAGGTCTTGTCACCGGAGTGTGCTTTGCCAATACAGGCAACGATGTCACCTGCCTGGATGTCGATCCTGAGAAGATCAAGAAGCTCGAGGCCGACATCTGCCCGATCTACGAGCCCGGATTGACGGACTTGATGGTCAAGAATCGTCAATCCGGCCGTCTCAAGTACACTTTGGATAAGAAGGCCGCCTATCAGAGCGCGGACATGATCTTCATCTGCGTCGGGACTCCGTCAGATGACAAGGGCCATACGGATATGTCCTACATTGATGGAGCCGCCGAGGACATTGGCAACGCCATCAAAGAGCTGGGCCCAGATGCCAAAGCCAAGGTCATCGTCGTCAAATCCACCGTGCCCGTTGGCACCACCTTCCGTGTTCGCGATCGGATCAAATCCATCGTTGGCGATATCGAGTTTCATGTCGCCGACAATCCAGAGTTTCTCAAGGAAGGCGATGCGGTGATGGATTTCAACAAGCCCGACCGTGTGGTCGTTGGTGTTGAGTGCGATATGGTCGGGGAGATGTTCCGTGATCTGTACGATCCATTTGTCCGCAACGGGCATCCGATCTTTATCATGGATGTGCTCAGTGCCGAGATGGTCAAATACGCATCGAACAACTTCTTGGCGACCAAAATCTCATTCATCAACGAGATGGCCAATCTGTGTGAGGCCTACGGCGCCAACATCAACCGCGTCCGCGAAGGCATGTGTTCAGACTCCCGCATCGGACACCAATTCCTGTATCCAGG
>JALSHW010000292.1 GCA_026982035.1 Phycisphaerales bacterium
TGACTTCGGGAATGACGGCGTTGACCAATGACTTGCCGCCGTATTTTTTGGCGGTGGAGCGTAATATAGTGGTGGGGTTGAATCTTGTGGGGATGCGTCGATCTGGAATGAGCCGAGAGGAAATCGCTGCGGTGCGATCGGCGTATTCAGAAGTGTTTCGGAAGCGTCCGCCGATGAACGAGTTGCGTGAGATGCTTGCTGAGCGTGCAAAGAACTCCAAAGCGGTTGATGATATTTACCAGTTTATATTGACATCCAAGCGTGCCATTTGTCCAGTCGGTGGACGAAAAGTGACAAGAGCGGTCGAGGTGCCCGCGCGGGTTGATGCTGGGGTATGAATACCGACCAAGCACAGATTGATCAACCGATGGTCTCGCCTCCGCTCGATTGTGGGCATGGGTCTTTGTGTGTTCTGGCATCTGGATCACGGGGCAATTGTTCGGTTTTGGTGGTGCCTTCGACTTTGGAGACTCCCCGCCGGGTGTATTTGATTGATGCGGGTCTGAGTCCGCGAAGGACCGCGTCTTTGCTTGCTGAGCGTGGGATTCGTCCTGATGAAGTCGATGCCATCGTGTATACGCACCTGGACACGGACCATTGCTATATCGGTGGTGGAGAGGCGTGGGTGCGGGCGATTCGACCCGGATACTTCCGCGCCAAGTTGATGATCCATCGCGGGCATATGGGTCGGGCCGAGCGGATGGGGCTGTTGTCGGTGCATACTGAGCCCTTTGATCAAGAGTGTGTCTTGGCGCCCAATGTGACGGTGTACACCGAAGTCCTTGCCCATGATTCGCTCGGGGTGGCGTGCTTCCGGTTCGTGATTGATGGAGAGGATGGGTCTGTGGCTCACCTTGGATACGCAACAGACTGCGGCCGAGTGACTCCTGGCTTGATCGAACACATGCAAGGGGTCGATACCTTGGCGATTGAATCGAATTACTGCCCGACCATGCAAGAAGAATCGGACCGTCCCGTGTTTCTCAAGAAGCGGATTATGGGTGGGTCGGGGCATTTGAGCAATCAGTTGAGTGCCGATGCCGTGGCTCGAATGCAGGTGCGGGAGCATCTGGTTTTGTTGCATCTGTCCCAGCAGTGCAACACCCCTGAGTTGGCGGCCCAGGAACATGACCATTCTGGATTGATCCGCACGATTTCAACACAACACCAAGCCACAGCATGGATTCCGATCAATGCCAACACACAGAAGTTTGATGTGGTCTTTCCACGGACGCAGACACAGCAACAATCCCTCTTTGGTACACGGTGAATGCAGATGGCCTCCATCGGATTCAAACTCAAACGATTCGCCCGGTACATCGGCTTGTACAAACGGACGATCGTCATGCCCGATGGCGTTCGGTATCGAGAACGCAATGGTGTTTCGATTCGTCGAGCGTTGAGTGAACATGGTTCTGGAGTTAAAGAGTACGATGTGCGTTTCCCGTGGGTGGATTCAGAGGGACGCCGGGGGATGCGGATTCGCTACACCGCCAATCGACCGTTTGGG
>JALSHW010000293.1 GCA_026982035.1 Phycisphaerales bacterium
TCCTACCATGCCTGCTGATGATTCTCGATGACATCGTCCACAGCATCCGTGTGCTTTGGACGGGACAAATCGACCTTCCTCGCCACAACCCAGCCCTTGATTCCCCAGAAATCGCCGCCCTCAATGCTTCTGAGCCGAGCCCTGTCCAAACCCAAACCAGGAACGAATAATTACCCATGACCATGGATGCCTTCTGGCACTTTGCCAAACAGATGTTGCGATGGCGCGCCCACCTGATTTTCGGGCTGATCTTTGCCGCAATCTCCGCCGGAGGCATGGGCGCGGGCATCCTCGCCATGCAACCGGTCCTTGACACCATCCTCGAACCCGGGCACCGCGGGCTCCCACAGTTGGCCCAGGAATACACCGCCCAAGGGTGGGCCTCGGGTATCTTCACCGATTCATTCATCGAATCGCTCCCCGAAGGCCCCTTTGACGCGATCCTCTGGATCATGATCTCGTTGGGCGTGCTCACAATCTTCGGGGCCTTTGGCAACTTCATGCACCAGTACCTGGCCCTGACGGTCGTCCAACGATCCATCGCCAGAATCCGCCGACAGGCCTTTGGACAAATCCTCCACCTCCCCCTCAAAACAATCGTCTCCCAAGGCCCAACCGACACCATCTCCCGCATCGTCAATGACACCGAAGCACTCTCGGCCGGGTTCGTTTCGCTGCTCTCCAAAGCCGTCGCCCAGATCACCAAAGGTCTCATCGCCTTGATCGTTGCATTTTTGATCAACTGGCAACTGACACTGGTCGCACTCTTGTTGATGCCCATCCTTGCCATGGTCATCCGCAAACTCGGCAAGCGTATCCGCCGGGCTTCTCAACGGGTCCTCTCAAGCCGGGCCGGGCTCTACCGGGCCGCCACCGAAGCCCTCCAAGGCATGCGCGTCGTCAAAGTCCACACCACCGAACGCTACGAAGCCGGTCGATTCGGACGCATCAACAAAGAAGTCCTCCGACAACAACTCAAAATTCGCACCGCTCGCGCCATCGCAGGCCCATTGATCGAACTGATCACCGTCTTCACCCTCGGTGCCTTGACACTGGTGGCCGTCAAACTCATCCTCGATGGACACCTCGACAAATCCGAGTTCATGACCGTACTGGTAGCCCTGGCAATCGCTGGAGCAAGCATCAAACCCATTTCAGGGCTCATCAACGACATCCAGCAATCCGGAGCAGCCGCCGACCGACTCAATCAACTCCTCAATGAAGACACCGAGCCAGGCCACGACATCCGAATACCCAAACTCGCTCGCCACCATGAATCACTCGTCTTTGATAATGTCTCGTTCATCTATCCAAGCGGTACCGCACGAGCCGTTTCCAACATCTCTCTGAGAATCAACGCCGGAGAAACCGTCGCCTTTGTGGGTCCAAACGGCTGTGGAAAAACCACACTGCTCTCACTGGTTCCCCGTCTCTTTGATCCAGACGAAGGCCGCGTACTCATCGACGGCACCGACATCACCCGCGTCCGGGTTCGTTCTCTTCGAAAACAAATCGGTGTCGTCACCCAAGAAGTCGTCCTCTTCAAAGGCACCATCGGCGACAACATCGCCTATGGAAACCCAAACGCCACAACCGAACAAATCATCCAAGCCGCCGAACAAGCCCGGGCACTCCAATTCATCAACGAACTCAACGAAGGATTCGAAACCCCCGTCGGTGAACAAGGCCTCACCCTCTCAGGCGGCCAACGCCAACGCGTCGCCATCGCCCGCGCCATCCTCCGCAACCCATCCATCCTCATCCTTGACGAAGCCACCTCAATGGTCGACGCCGCCTCTGAACGACTCATCGGCGATGTGCTCTCAACCTTCTGCACCAACCGAACAACCCTCATCGTCGCCCACCGACTCTCAACAGTCCTGGGCGCCGACCGAATCGTCGTCATGGACAAAGGCCAAATCGTCGCAACCGGAACCCACAACCAACTCCTCGAAACCTCCCCACTCTACAAATCCCTCGCCCAGCATCAACTCATCGAACACACTGAAAACCAATCCTGATGCAACAAAAAGATGCCAACGAACACCTGGTTTTTGTCTGCGACTTCTGCCATCAACCCTGGGACGATTCGCGCCCAATGGTCGAAGGCCATCGTGGATCACTCATCTGCGCCAACTGCCTCTCGATCGGATACACCGAAATTGTCCACCTCAAACTCGGTTCGCCCGTTGAGCGCGAAGACACCTGCCTGCTCTGCCTAGAACATGGCCGCGACGATCCACATTGGCGATCACCCATGTTCGACCAAGCCATCGCCTGCCGACGATGCCTCAAACAATCCGCAGGTGTCCTCCACAAAGACCCCGACTACACCTGGCAAAAACCGCGTGATCCGTCCAAAGACTAAACCCCGCGGCTCTCTCGCTCATTGATATTCCTATTCCGGACGCGTCTTCTTGTAAATATACTCGATGTCAGTAATCAAAATGTACGACCCGTCCGATTGATGCACCAACCCCTTAAGAAACTCTGAATTCTCCGTCGAATCTGGCAGTGCCTCAACTGAACCATCTGGACAATCAAACACTGAATGCACTTCGTCAACAATCAATCCAATCTTGTGGCCACCAAGTTCAGTAATAATCATCATGCTCGTGTGAATTGGTCGAAGCGTCTCAACGAGCGACTTGAATAACTGCCGCATATGAGCAAGTTCTCCATCCCACACCGCATCGATCAAGTCCCTGGCTTTGTCGCATTCATTCTTGCTTACCAAAAGCATGACATCTTTGGCGATCGAATGGATCTTTTTGTGTGGCTCATCAAACTGATTAACAATCGCACGAGCAGACGAACTTCCCTTGGTCAAACTTTCCAAAAGCGAGGTGTTGCCACAGAGATTGTTATACCATTTACCAAAAGAACATTTGGCGGGATCGGTTGATTTCGTAAATTGCTCACCCGTTTCAACACTCTCTTTGAGAGCAAGGAGCCACTGCACATGCTCCTCTTCTCGTTGCGCAAGCATTTCTTCAAGTTCTTGCACGCTGTCTGTGTGCGAAGTAAACCCGAACAATGCCCGCGTATCAATCGCTGGAATAATCGTTCCACGGTGATTGATCACTCCTTGCACATACGAGGGAGCATGTGACACACGCGTAATCTGGGTCATGGATGAATCCATGAGTTCGACGGTGGTATCCGTCGAAATCCCATACATATTCTTATTGATCTCCACGACCACATACCGCGTCACATCCTCAGCCACCACCGAGTTCGATTCGGTACCCTCATCGATTTGGACCAATTCCTGTTCTTCTACGCTTGTGGTTGATAATTCTGTCATACCTCCTCTATCGGGCATGAAACGATGGCACATAACCCAAACGAATCAGACATCCACAGATTCCCGCCTCACCCCACCTTGAACCCAATTTTGTGCCCATTATCAAGACCTCATCAGCCCACCAAAACCCCACGACACGCCAAAACAGGGTATATCATCCCCCTTTGATCCGCCTTCCCTGATTTGTGGCCTCAAGCGAAACCTCCATCTCTCCGCCACATACAACCAGTTCAAGACCACCCATTGAGGAGTTCCAGTTTGACCACCCTTTCAATATCCGCATCTTTCTACGGGCTCGCATCCCGCAGATCACTCTCGATCATCATCCCATCAATCCTACTTCTCCTCGGATTCGTTGGATGTACTTCAGACACCATCGTCCAAACAACCTCTACCCAACACACCCTCACCGATGAACGCCGAGCCCAGAATGTCGCATCATTCGAATATGTCTGGAACAGCGTCAAAGACAAACACTGGGACCCCGACCTCAACGGCATCGACTGGAACCAAGCCAGAACCGACCTCCTCCCCAAAGTCCAAAACGCCACAACAGACAACCAAGCACGCGCCGCCATCAACGAACTCCTCAACCGACTCGAACAATCCCACTTCGGAATCATCCCAAGCTCGGCCTACACCAAACTCCAAGAAGAATCCACCGAAATCGAAGACGACGATTCAGACTCGACAGAATCAACCACAAACACCGATTCAGATGACAAATCAGACGACGACTCCAAACCAGGATGGTCCGGCATGAACGCCCGACTCATCAACAACCAATTCCTCGTCACCAAAGTCGTCCCCGACTCACCAGCCGACCAATCAGGAATCAAAACCGGATGGATCATCGACTCCATCCGAGGCCGAAAGGTCAACTCCCTCATCGAACTGGCCAACACCATCAATGGCGTCATGCGTCCCGAAACCCAAGCCGGGCTCATCCTCTACTCCCGCCTCCACGGCGACGCTGGCAAAACAGTCAAAATGACCTTCATCGACGGCAACGATCAAACCCAAAAAATCGATCTCACCTTCGTCGAATCCCCAGGCATCATGGCCGGCATCGGCGAACTCCCCGAATCACCCATCGAAGTCGAAGCCACCACCCTCGACAACGGCATCGGATACTTCCGACTCAGCATGTTCATGAGCCCAGGCACCGTACTCCCAACCTACCAACAATTCATCAAAGACCACATGGACGCACCAGGCATCGTCATCGACATGCGAGGCAACTTCGGTGGCATCATCCTCATGGCCCCCGGAATGATCAACTGGCTCATCGACGAAAAAGGACTCATGGGCACCATGAAAATGCGCGACGCCCAGCGAGGCCCATTCGATATCCCCCTCATGCTCAACCCACGCAAAAAACACTACACCGGGAAAGTCGCCGTCCTCATCGACGAAATGAGCATCTCCAACGCTGAAATCCTCAGCGCCGGACTCAAAGACATCGGCCGCGCCACCATCTTCGGCACCCGCACCGCCGGACTCGCCCTCCCCTCCACCGTCGAACGCCTCCCCAACGGTGATGGCTTCCAATACGCCTTTGCCGACTACATCACCAGCGGGGGCTATTCCCTCGAATCCAACGGCACCACCCCCGATATCGACATCACCTACACCCGCCAAGGCCTCCTCAATGGCCACGACGAGGTACTCGACGCCGCCACCGACTGGATCAACTCCAACGAATAATCAAATCGACTGAACCGTTCAAATCTCAGTCCTACCCTGTACCTGAACACAAACCCATTTCAACCACTCGCCGAGGAGCCCACACCATGAAATCCAACACACGCCACACCACACTTGCCATGTTGCTCGCCGCTGCGATGCCCATGATCTTGTCAACCCCTGCACTGGCTGGCCCAGGCCATGGCCACAGCGAAGAAGTCGCCAAAACAACCGACGCTCCAACCATGGACGCCAAAGCCAAAGCCGTCTGGGACAAATCCATCAAAGCAAGCCTCAGCGAAAACGCCGAGGAAAGAGGGGTCAAAACCATGCGCCTCACCGGCACCATGTCCATGCCCGCCCAAGGCATCAACGCCACGATGAATATCTTCATCGCCAAAGATCAAGGCATGCGCCTGGACATGGAAATCCCAGGGATCGGCTCCTTTGAACAAGGCATCTCAGGCGATGTCGCATGGTCCAACAACATGATGGAAGGCCCGAAAA
This sequence comes from Phycisphaerales bacterium, assembly GCA_026982035.1. Taxonomy (GTDB): domain Bacteria; phylum Planctomycetota; class Phycisphaerae; order Phycisphaerales; family UBA1924; genus UBA1924. The sequence goes on from JALSHW010000293.1 coordinate 5,501, forward strand.
TCATCGAAGGCGATGAAGCCAAACAACTCTTCAAACAACTCGACCTCTACGCCGATCTCAATTGGGAAAAATACTACCAAAGCATCACTTTCAAAGGCCAAGAAACCATCACCCTCCCAGACGACACCGAAATGCAAACCAATGTCCTCGAACTCGTCTCCATCGACAACGGCACCGTCTCCACCCAATACTACAACGCCGACACCGGACTCCTCGCCAAAGCCGTCTCAACCGTCGCCATCCCAGGAGGCGGAGAAATGCCATCAACGGCCTACACCACAAAATATCGTGAAATCGAAGGCCTTATGATCCCCTTCAAAACCGTCTCCTCTTCCGGACCCATGAAGCAAATCATCGAGTTCTCCGAAGTCCTCGTCAACGACGAAATCAAAGACGGCGAACTCGACCTCCCAGAAGACATCAAAGAACTCCTCGAAGACTGAGTCGAAAACCAACTCTCACTCACCTCACGCGGACGATTCAATCGTCCGCGTTTTTCATTGTTCCCACATTGCCCAAAGGCATATACGCAGGCCCCAACGCCGCCAACCCACCAAACAACGCCATCGTGTTGACATTGAGCAACACCGAATCAAACACACTCACCAACACCAACCCCACCAACCCAAAAAACGGCCCCATCAAATACGAACCACGCTCATCAACACCAACACTCCGCCACGCCCCCACCAACACCACAACGACCAGCAACCCCCCAAACAACACACCAAAAACCCCATGCTCTGACCACAGCCGCAGCACCGATGAATGCGCATGGGCATGGTCATCGAGCACCTCACTGGTCCGCTCTTGCATCCAATGCTCAAACCCCCCAGCCCCGATCCCACCAATCGGATGCTCCAACCCCGCATCCATCGCCTGAACCCACATCGAAATCCGAGCCCCCGTCGAAGTCGAAAAATCACCCTCAACAGCCAACCCAATCTCCGATCGCGCCTTGGTCAGCCGCTCTGAAATAGCGTCGCCCTTCAACACACCCATCGCCACCACCGCCACCATCAACACAACCCCGCCCACCACCATCGACCGCAGTCGCAGCCGTCCAACCCAAGCCGACACACAAACCCCAACAACAATCAACCCCACCGCCGCGACCCACGCCCCGCGTGTCCCCGTCGCAATCAACGCCACAATCGTCGCCGACGAGCCCAACAATCCAATCGCCCGCACCTTACCAGAGCCCATCAACGCCGCAGGCAAATGCAATCCCAACGCCCCAACCAACACCGAACCCCCCACCGCCGGGTCCCACCATCCCGAAATCCGGTTCGGTTCATGCCACAACCGATCAGCCAGCCACGCATTGCCAAAGCCATCAAAGGCATCAATCACCTGAGCCCCATATCCAAATACAAATCCGATGCACAAGCTCGCAATCAACACCCGCCGATGTTCGATCACCGGATAGATAAACCCAATCATCGCCAACCACCGCAATTCCCCAATATGCTCAAGCCCCGCCGCCGGATCAACAGACCACAACAAACTCACCCCCATCAACCCCGCAAGCATCAACCCCACCAACACCACCGGCTGACCAAACCCGTGAACCCACACCGGAAATGTATTGACCACCCGCACCACGAAAAACCCCACCAAAGGCAACATCGCAAGATCCACCACACTCACAGGCCCAGCAATCCCAAACATCGCCACACACGCCAAAACCAAATGAATCCGATCCCCAATCCGATCCCGCTGGTGCATCCGCTCAAAGGCGGCATCGCACGCATCGCCCGTGATGTACGATCCCGTCACAAAACCACTCAAATTTGAAATCAATCGCTGTTTCAACACCATCACTCTATCCTCACAACCCCCCCAAACCCCCCAACCCCCCCCAACACAGCAACCAACCCCCCACAAACCCGTACAATCATACAGGCACCCAAACAATCACCCGGTTCGCTCCAGATTTGATGGGCAACCACGCCGATGATAGAGAGAGTTTATTGAGAAGCTCTAGAATCAATCAGAATGAACACCAAGGCCTCAACCCATGAACCCACTCCACACCACCATCGCCAAAGCCACCAAGCGACTGATCCTCATTGATTCACTCCGCACCATCACCATCTGCCTGGCCGCGGCTCTTGCCCTCATGGTCTTTGCCCGCGCCACCCAGAAAGTCGCCCCGGTCTTCGAGATTCCTTGGCCCATCGTCTTCATCGCCGCCCCGATCACCGCCATCGTCGCCGGTCTCATCTGGGCATTGATCCGCAGGCCATCCAAAATCAAAGCCGCCCAGATCATCGACGAACACGCCGACCTCCGCGAATCAATCTCCACCGCCCTCATCGTCGAATCCCAATCCGACGGCTGGTCCAAAGCCATCCTCACCGACGCCAACAACAAGGCCTCAAAGATCAACCTCAAAACCGCCCTCCCCCTCACCGCCCCAAAGTTCTGGCCAGCCCCCATCACCGCCGGGCTCGCGCTCTTGGCCGTCTGGTGGCTCCCCGTCAAAGACCTCACCGGACTCTACGCCAAACAGCAAGAACACCAAGCCGAGCAACTCCAAGTCCAACAAATCGAATCCACCGTCCAAGAATCTCAAAAAGCCCTCAAAGAAATCCTCGAAAAAACCAATCTCGACTTCGCCGACGATGACAACATCTTCGAAGACCTCCTCAACCCCGAATCCAACGAATACCTCACCCCCGAAGAATCCCTCCGCAGCGCGATCAAGAACCTCACCAGCGTCGCCGACAAACTTGAAGAAAAACGCAACAACGAAGACGGCGCCACCTTCGACGCCATCAAAGACGCCATGAAATCCCTCAACACCGCCGAAGAATCCCCGGCTTCAGAAATGGCCCGCGCCATGGCCCGTGGCGACTTCAAAGAAGCCAAAGAACAACTCGAGCAACTCGCCGAGCAAATGGAATCAGGCGACCTCTCCGAATCAGACAAAAAGAAACTCGGCGATCAACTCGACAACATGAAAAAACAAATGGAGCAAATGTCCAAAAACTCCCAAGAACTCGAAGAACAACTCAAAGCCGCAGGCCTCAGCGAACAACAAGCCAAACAACTCGCCTCCGATCCAAACGCTCTCAAAAAAGCACTCGAAGACGCAGGCGTCACCCCAGAACAAATCGAATCCCTCGCCAAAGCCGCCCAAGCCCAACAAAAATCCTCCGACGCCGCCGCCGCCATGTCCCAAGCCATGGGACAAATGGCCCAAGGCATGCAAAGCGGCAACCCCCAACAAGCCGCCGCCGGCTCCGACGCCATGAACGCCCAACTCTCCGACCTCGAAAACATGCAACAAGAAGCCAACTCGCTCGAATCGGCCATGAACCAAGCACAACAACAACTCAACGAACTCTCCCAATGCTCCGGCGGCGGCTCCAACCCAGGCGGAGGCCAACAAGCCCAATGGGCATCATCGGGACAATTTGCAGAAGGAAACTCACAAGGATTAGGTTCAGGATCAGGAGGCCCCGGTCAAGGCCTGGGCGCAGGACCACAAGAACAAGGCGCCGACTTCACCATCAACAAAGAACACGCCTCAGTCCGCACAACCTCAGAAGGCCCCGTCATCGCCTCGACCATGGTCAACGGCTCGCAAATCATCGGCGAATCCACCGCCGTCTTCTCCGACGCCGTCACCAACGCCAAAACACAGGCCTCCGAAGCCATCGAAACCAAACGCATCCCCCGTCAATACGAATCCGCCGTCCAAAGCTACTTCGGACGCCTCGACAAAGCCGCCAAAGAAGCAAAATCTGAGGCCAAGCCCACCCCAGAGCCCGCCGAAACCAAGGACGACTAACCAACCATCTCCGGGTGCCCCGACTCGCCGTTGGGGGGGCTTCGGCGCAATCGGGTCTTGGGAGTGCCCTACACTCGCCTCATGAACATCACCAAGCTACTCACTATTGTCTTTCTTTTATTCTCAATCGCCGCCTGTCGCCCCAATACCCAAACCACCCCAGTGCAAACCGTCATCCTCTACACCTCCACCGACGACGAGTTCGCCAAGCTCATCGCCAACGACTTCACCACAGAAACCGGCATCCAGGTCAAAATCGTCGGCGACACCGAAGCCACCAAAACCACAGGCCTCGTCGCACGACTCAAAGCCGAAGCAAACAACCCCAAAGCCACCAAAGCCGATGTCTGGTGGTCCTCTGAACCCTTCGGCACCATCGACCTGGCACTGACAGGAGTCCTCCAACCCGGCGCCATGCAAGGACTCGTTGAAGATTGGCCCGAAACCCTCCACGATCCGGACTGGACCTGGGTCGCCATGGCCTCGCGCCCCCGCGTCATCGTCTACGCCTCTGACCGCATCACCGATCCACCATCATCACTCCGCGATTTTGCCCACCCAAAATGGAAAGGCCGCATCGGCATGGCCCGCCCACAATTCGGCACCACCCGAGGGCACATGGGCATCCTCGCCGACCGCTGGGGACTCCAAGAGTTTGAACGCTGGCTCACCATGCTCAAAGCCAACAACATCCGCCTCTACGACGGCAACGCCACCGTCGTCCGCGCCGTGGCCATGGGTGAAATCGACCTGGGACTCACCGACACCGACGATGTCTGGGCCGGACAACGCAATGGCTGGAAAGTCGACTGCACCTACGAACCCTTCGACCCACCCATGAACCTCAACACCCTCAGTTCCAAAGGCCCAACCCTCCTGCCCAACACCGTCGCCATCGTCGCCGGTGCCCCAAACCCCGACAACGCCAGACGACTCGCCGGCTACCTCATCTCCCCGCGCGTCGAACGCCTGCTCGCCGAATCCACCTCCCGCAATCTCCCCGTCAATCCAGAACTCAACGACCTCTTCAACACCATCGCACCACCATCCCTGACCAGTCCCGATCCCAACAAACTCAAAGACCAAGCCAT
>JALSHW010000294.1 GCA_026982035.1 Phycisphaerales bacterium
GATGTCGCTTGGATCGGTGTGGGGATCGGTGTGGGGGGTGGTGTGGGGGTTTTTGTGGACATTGGCCAGGCGACCGGCGTAGTCCCAGCGGAGGAGTCCTAGGGGGTTGAGTCGGGATTCGGCGCCGCCTGTGAGGCAGAGGTCGGCGGCGTTGCGTTGGATGACGCGGGTGGATTCGATGATGGAGAGGAGGGCACCGGCTTCGGCGCCCATGATGGTGTTGGATGGGCCACAGAAGCCATGGATGATGGTGACATGGCAGGCGGGCATGTTGGGGAGGTATTTGAGGAGCCAGAGTGGTGGGAGGTTGTTCATGCCTGCGTTACCTGGTTCTTCGGTGCCCCAGTTTTTGGTGTTGAAGGTGCCGGTGTCGTCGGTGGCGGTGACGACGGCGCGGGACATTTCGGCGGTGTCGGCGGCGATGAGTCCGGCACCGATTTGGCAGCCGGAGCGGGTGGGATTGGTGGAAAACCCTTGGTCGTTTTCATCTGAACCTGCGGTGAGGAGTCCGGCATCGTCGGCGGCGATTTTGGCGGCGATGACGGCGAGTTCGGTGTCACGGGCCATGACTTTGGTGGCTTTGCGGTAGGACTTGGGGACCCAGTCGCGGACCTTGGCGTTGACTTGGCCGGCAAGGGGGTAGGAGAATCCTGAGGCATCGAAGGTTTCGATGGGGGTGATGGAGGAGGTTTCGGTTTGGAGGGAGTGCCAAAAGGATTCGGAGGAGTCGGCGATGGAGCAGAGTGGGCCCAGTCCTGTGATGACGATGGATCGGTTCATGGGGGATCATATCTGGATGGAGAGGTCCGGGCGATGGGTGGTTGTTATTGGCCTTGGGATGGAATCATGTGATTATTTCCGTGCAATTGGGTTGTGGTGTTGATAGAGTGGGGTGTTCTTTGCCGGATGATTCTGGCGTGACTACTGAAACTGATGGATTTGTACTTCATCACTATTTGATATCGATTTGAAAACGAGGGTACAACAGATGATTTTTACTGAGGATCGAGACTCACGGATGTTGGTTCGCTTTGTGCGTGTCGGCTTTGTTGGGCTGATGATGGTGGTGATGATGCTGTATGTGTTGAGCATCAATCAGACGGCGGGGGATCTTGAGGTTGGATTTGCCAAGCGTTGGTGGGTGCCTGTGGCGACGGCGTTGTTTTTGTCGGGATTGTTTCTTGCTGTTGATGTGTTGATGCCTCGGAAGAAGATTTCGATGATTTCGGGGGTGGTGTTTGGGTTGATGGCGGGGTTGATGGCGGCGTGGGTGTTTTCGACGATTATTGATTTGGTGGTGCAATCGTGGGATTTTGAGGCGGGGTCTTTTGTGTCGGCGGTGAAGGTGTTGCTTGGGGTGTCGTTGTCGTTTCTTGGGATTACGACGGTGTTGCAATCACAGGATGATTTTCGGTTGGTGATTCCGTATGTGGAGTTTGCCAAGCAGATTCGTGGGCCTCGTCCGTTGTTGCTTGATAGTTCTGCGTTGATTGATGCGCGGATTGTTGATATCGCGGCTTCGGGGTTGATTCAGCAGGCGATAGTGATTCCGCAGTTTGTGCTTGAAGAGTTGCAGACGATGGCTGATTCTCGGGATCGGATGAAGCGGAATAAGGGTCGGCGTGGGCTTGATATGGTGAGCAGGTTGCAGCGGATGAGGGCTGTGGATGTGGTGATTGATACGACACCGGTGCAGAAGAAGGCGGTGGACCTTGGGCTTGTTGAGCTTGCTGAGGGGCTCAAGGGGATGATTGTGACGCTTGATACGGGGCTTGCGCGGATTGCTTCGATTCAGAAGATTCCGGTGTTGGAGATTCATGATTTGAGCAATGCGCTCAAGCCGACGGTGATTCCTGGGAAGATGATTCATGTGGATTTGATCAAGGCCGGGGAGCAGCAGGGGCAGGCCGTTGGGTATTTGGATGATGGGACGATGGTGGTTGCTGAGGATGGGCACGATTTTATTGGTCAGACCAAGGATTTGGTGATTACCAGTTCGATGCAGACGGCTGCTGGGCGGTTGTTGTTTGCTCGTGTGGATATGGCCCAGCCGGGGTATGAGGGGGAGCTTCCGGGTGATCCTGGGTTTGGACAGGGGCATGGGTATCGGGGGCAGCATCATGATGAGGAGCATCATCAGCATGGTCACCATAATGATCATGATGGTCATGATGAGGAGCCGCATCACGAGGTCAAGCCCGCCGAGATCAAGGGGCCGACGGTCGTGGGTGATCCTCACGCCAGGGGTACGCCGAGGAATCCGAGACGGTAAAGATTTAATTCAAGACACACTCTTGCGCTGCGATGATTCTCGTTGTGTGTGTATTCATCAGGCCGGCACGATGGGTGTGTCCAGCGATATCGGGATAGGAAATACAGACATATGAAAATACCAAGCATGCCCGCAGCCAAGATCGGCGGCGACGATTCGTGGTCGATCAAGAATGAAATACTCTCCGGGCTGACGGTTGCCCTTGCGTTGGTTCCTGAGGCGGTGGCGTTTGCGATTATTGCTGGCGTTGAGCCGCTTGTTGGGTTGTATGCGGCGTTTATGGTGGGGTTGCTTGCGGCGGTGTTTGGTGGTCGGCCTGGGATGATCTCTGGGGCGACGGGTGCGATGGCGATTGTGATGGTGGCGCTCGTTGCCGATCATGGGGTTGAGTTTTTGTTTGCGACGGTGGTGTTGACGGGGTTGCTCCAGATGGCCGCGGGGGTGTTGCGTCTTGGGAAATATATTCGCATTGTGCCTCATCCGGTGATGCTTGGATTTGTCAATGGCTTGGCGATCGTGATCTTTTTGGCGCAGTTGGAGCAGTTTAAGGTCAAAGGGCCTGATGGCGGGCACGAGTGGATGACGGGGACACCGATGTTGTTGTTCCTTGGGTTGATCGCAGCGACGATGGTGATTATTCACTTTTTGCCCAAGATCACCAAGATCGTGCCATCGTCATTGGCGGCGATCGTGGTGGTTTCATTGGTCGTCATCGGGTTTGATCTCGATACGAACACCGTGAAGGACATGCTCGGTGAAGGGGAGACAATGAAGGGCGGGTTCCCGACTTTTCATTATCCGCAGGTTGCTTGGACACTTGAAAACCTGATGATTATCTTGCCTTATGCGATCACGCTGGCCGGGGTTGGATTAATCGAATCGCTCTTGACGATGACGCTCATCGACGAGATGACCGACACGCGCGGGCGGGGGAATAAGGAATGCATCGGTCAGGGCATCGCCAACTCGGTGTGCGGCCTCTTTGGTGGCATGGGCGGATGCGCGATGATCGGGCAGAGCATGATTAACATCAACTCTGGCGGACGCAAGCGTTTATCAGGAATCAGCGCGGCGTTGTTCCTGCTGGCGTTTATTTTGTTTGCAAGCAAATACATCGAGATGATCCCGATGGCGGTGCTTGTCGGGGTGATGTTCATGGTCGTGATCGGGACCTTCGAGTGGTCGAGCTTTCGGATCATGCGGAAGATTCCGATGAAGGATGCGTTTGTGTTGATCTTGGTGTCGGCGGTGACGGTGTATCACGATCTGGCGATGGCGGTGGTGGTTGGGGTGATTGTGTCGGTGCTGATCTTTGCGTGGGAACACGCTCGGCATATTCATGTTGTCAAGCGCGATGAGCCGGATGGGACGCGGGTGTATGAGCTCAATGGGCCTTTGTTCTTTGGGTGCATCAATGAGTTCAAGCAGTTCTTCGACCCGGCCAACGATCCTGACAATGTGGTGATCGAGTTCCGCAACTCGCGGGTGGTGGATCATTCTGCGATCGAGGCGATTGACAATTTGGCCGTCAAGTATCGCAAGGCGGGGAAGACTTTGCATCTTCGGCATTTGAGTGAGGACTGCCGACTGTTGCTGCGTAAGGCGGGGGATATGGTGGTGGTCAATGTGCTTGAAGATCCGGATTATCATGTGGCCGATGATGAGCTTGCGTAGACTTATTGGGTATGAGTGAGTCAATCAAGAGTCCGTTGATCAAAGGGAAACCGGCGTGGCATGTGCGACGGGAACGGTTCCATGCGTTGTTGTTGCTTGTGAACGGGCCTTTGGTTTTCTTTTTTGTGGTCTTTGCAGATTCTGATGATTTGTGGAATTTGCCGGGGTGGTTGAGTGGGCTTGCGATGCTTGGTTGGTTGGCCGTGATGTTGTACGCCATGAGTTTGTATATGAATCGGTATGGGCTGAGTGTGTGGCAGATGAATAAGACATTGCTCGGCACAATTGATGGCGTGCCATGTCCGAACTGTTTGTATCCGTTGTGCGGGCTCGACGAGGCGGATGCGGTGTTTGTGTGTCCTGAGTGTGGCTGTGGGATTCGGGGGGCTGATGCGATCCGGGCTTGGGAATCGTTGCGTGGGTATGTGATTCCCAAGAGTTGGGGTGAGGCGTGGGAGAAACGTTTGGATGGGATTGGTGAGTGATTGAAACCCGACTGCGCCGAAGACGGCGAGTCGGGGCACCCGGCACAATGTGTGCATCAACATTACACTCATTAGTATCGCAAAGTTTGCAGAGGTTCATAATTTCTTCAACGCCTCGACGAGTTGGTCTACATGTGCCTCGGTATGGGCGGCGGACATTTGGATTCTCAGCCGGGCTTCGCCTTCGGGGACGACGGGGTGGCCGAAGCCGATGACGAAGATGTTGTGTTCGAGGAGTTGTTTGGACATGGCGATGGCTTTTTCGGTGGGGCCGACGATGATGGGGCAGATGGCTGTTGGGGAGTCGAGGACTTCGAAATCGGTTTTGGATTTGATCTGCTGGCGGCAGTAGGTGGTGATGTCGCGGAGTCTTTGGACGCGATCGGGTTCGTTCATGAGGGTTTGGATCGCGGCGTTGGCACTGGCGGCGACGGTGACTGGGAGGGCGTTGCTAAAGAGGGTTGGTCGGCCTCGTTGGATGATGAGGTCGATGAGTTGTTGGGATGCGGCGATGAAGCCGCCGGCGCCGCCTCCGAGTCCTTTGCCGAGTGTGCCGGTGAAGATGTCGACGGTGCCGTTTTCTGGGGAGTATGGGCGTGGAGCGAAGACCCCCTCCGTCTGCGAAGAGGCGGGGGAGGTGGAAGAAGGAAGACCCCCTCCGTCGCTGCGCGACACCTCCCCCGGAAGCCCGGGGGAGGCGAAAGAGGAGCCGGGGGAGGCGAGGGGGGCGCACATGCCGTAGTGTTCGTGGGTGCCTCGGCCGGTTTTTCCGAGGACGCCGTGGGCGTGGGAGTCGTCGACGACGAGGAGGGCGTTGTATTGATCGCAGAGTATTCTCAGTTCCGGAAGATTTGCAATGTCGCCTTCCATGGAGAAGATGCCGTCGGTGATGAGCCAGATTTGGCCTGTGATTTCGGGGTTGTTTTTGGCTTTTTCGAGGATTTCACGGGCCGAGTTCATGTCGGAGTGTTTGTAGATTCCTTTTTTGACGCCTTTCTTGATGACGGGGGTCAGGCGCATCGCGTCGATGATGCAGGCGTGGTTGAGTTCGTCGGAGATGATGATGTCGCCTGGCTCGCAGACGGTGGGGAAGAGTGCTTCGGTGGCGTTCCAGCAACTCACGAAGGTGTAGGCGGCTTCGGTGCCCATGTAGGTGGCAATCGTCTTTTCAAGAGCATGGTGGGGGGTGAAGGTGCCACAGATGAAGCGGACCGAGGCGGTGCCGGCGCCGTAGGTACGCAACGCTTCGATGCCTGCTTCGATGACGGCGGGGTGGTTGGCGAGCCCGAGGTAGTTGTTGGAGCACATGCAGATGCGTTCGTGACGGCTGCCGTCTTCGTCGATCATGGTGACGGTTGCGTCCATGGGGGAGTCGATGGTTTGGAGGATTTTTGTTTGGCCTGCGCCAGCGAGGGTGTCGAGGATTTCTTTGGTGCGGATGGCGAAGGGAGAGGCGGTGGTCGTGGTCATGGCTGGGGATTCCTTGAAAGAGCGTGGTTTGTCTGATTGTAGGAAGATTGAGCGGGTAGGATTGGTGAGTGAACAAACGCCAACGCAGCAAACTTGAAGGGATACTGGAGTCGTTGTCCAAGAAGGACAAGGACCGGGTCTATGAGGATGCACGCACACAGCGGTCGGCGGCTCAGAAGCGGCGGCGGTCCAAAGCACGAGAGACTGAAGATGGCGAGCGGATCGGTGGGCGACGGCGGGCGGATCCGTTGATTGATTGGGTGTTGAGAATCGTTGAGAAGGATTTTTCGCATGCCAAGCGGGTCAAGGATACTGGGGGGGATGATGGTGATTCTGGATTGGCCGAGGGGTTGGTGGTTGAACTGACGCGTCGGCGGGCGACGGTGTTGGCCGATGGGGAGAACGATGTTGCCAAGGCGTTTCATTGTCGGTTGAGCGCGGAGCTGGCGGCGCGGCAGCAGTCGGGGATTGCGGTTGGGGATCGGGTGGTGTATACCAAACTTGATGCGACCGATGATGGGGAGGAGTTGTTTGAGATTGTCAGTGTGCTGGAGCGGCGGAGCAAGTTGGCTCGGCCTGATGCGCATGATCCACGGGCCGAGCGGGTGGTGGCGGCCAATGTTGATGTGGTGGTTGTGGTGGTGTCGGTGGTGTCGCCGCCGTTGCATCCGCGGTTGATTGATCGGTATTTGGTGGCGATTGAGGCGGGTGGATGTGAGGCGATCATTGCGGTCAACAAGGTGGATTTGTTGGCGGCCGATCAGTTTGATGATGAGATGGCCAAGCTTGATCCGTATCGGGAAGCGGGGATTCCGATTGCGATCTGCGCGGCGGTGCCTGGCGGGGGGATTGCTGGTGATGGGGAGGCGACCAATGAAGGGCTTCGGGTTGATGCGTTGCGGAAGTTGCTTGCGGGGAAAACCTGTGCTTTTGTGGGGCACTCTGGGGTCGGGAAGAGTTCATTGGCCAATGCGCTTGATCCGAAGTTGGGAATTGAGACGGGGCGCGTGCGCGAGCGGGACATGCGGGGTCGGCATACGACGACTTCGAGTTCGATGCACTTTATTGAGACGGATGATGGAGCTGGGTTGGGGGGGATTCGGGTGATTGATACGCCTGGGGTTCGGTTCTTTGGGCTTGCGGATGTGTCGCCTGAGGAGTTGCGGTGGATGTTTCCGGAGTTTGTGGGGTATACGCATGAGTGCAAGTTTAATGATTGTTCGCACGATCATGAGCCGGGGTGTGCGGTGCGGGTGGCCGTTGAAGCGGGGAAGATTGCTCGCGTGCGGTACGAGACTTATTTGAGATTGCTTGAGGAGTTGCGTGTTGGGGGCAAGCCCAAGGATGTGACGCAGCGGATTCGGCCTTTGGGGGATGATGAGGGTGGTCTGTAAAAACCAACAGGCACTAAAAAAACAGGCACTAAAAACCAGCAAGCACTGGCCGATTGGATCGGCGCAGTGCTCGTGGCTCGTGTGGCTTGATAAAGGATTTGGATCAGGGGGCCGGATCAGGGTGTCATGGCCTGGCGGTAGTCATTGAGGAATGCGGCGATGTCGAAGAAGTTGAGTTGGCGGTCGCCGTTGTGATCGGCGCTGAGATCACGGTTTGCCAGGGCATCAGCGAAGGCGAGAACATCATCGTATTCGAGGGTGTCGTTGTTGTTGTAGTCTGCGGCGTAGGCGGGGGCTCTGAAGATGAAGATTTGGTCGGCGGCGAGGTTGGTGTAGGTGTTGAATGAGCCGTCGGGCCAAGCGATTTGGATGGACTCGATGGTTGATTCATTGGCGAGTCCGATGTGTGCTTCGACGGGGGAGGTGCCGCAGTAGGTGGTGTTGTTGTGGATGGGGAGGAGGTAGTCTTTGGTTGGCGTTGAGAGGGTGACCATGGCGCCGATGCCTTGGGGTGCCAGGGAGTCGCGGGCGTAGGTGTCGAGTTTGATGCGTGCCCAGTGGGTGTCTGGGTTTGTGGTGTTGGTGTTGATGATGTCGTTGCGGAAGTAGGCGTTGGGTTGGGTCCAGTTGAAGACCATGGTGTCCATGTCGCCGTCGTTTTCGGCATCGAATCGGATGAGTCCTCGGCCTTGTGAGATGAGGTCGATGCCGCAGAGTTCGGCGGATTCGACGAATGCTGTGGCGTCTCCGTTGTTGAGGAAGAGGGTGTTGGGGTCGCCTCCGAATCCGAAGAAGTAGCCGTTGGTTTCGAGAATGTCTTTGTCTCCATCGTGATCGAAATCGGTGATGAGTGAGCCCCATCCCCAGTGTCCGTCGTAGGCCTGGGATTCTTCGGCGGTGTTGTTGAAGGTGTTGTCTGGGTTTTGGATGAAGAGGACATTTCCTGGGCCGCCGACGGTGTCGTAGGTGATATTGGACATGAACCAGTCGAGGAGTCCGTCGTCGTTGATGTCGGCGACATCGATGCCCATGGCGTTGGCGATTTGGATGTCTTCAACGGTATCGGAGGCGTCGGTGAAGGTGCCGTCGTGGTTGTTGATGTAGAACTTGGATGTGCCGGTGTCGCCGACGATCATGAGTTCTGGGTAGCGATCTTTGTTCATATCGACGAAGGAGGGGAGGAATCCTGAGAGTCCGGTTTGGTCGAGTCCTGCTTCAACGGTGACATCGGTGAATTTCCAGATGCCGTTTTTGTCTGGGCCGTCGTTTCGGAAGAGTCGGTTGGTGTTGGTGGTGAAGCCATAGGCGCAGACGAAGAGGTCGAGGTCGCCATCGAGGTCGTAGTCGCCCCATCCTGAGCCGGTACCTTCTTTGCGGTTGGTTCCTGGAGCGAGGTGATTGACACCTGCGGATTCGGCGATGTCGGTGAATGACCATTGGCCGTTTTTGTCTGGGCCGTTGTTCATCATGAGCATGTGTTTTCCGCCTTGTGGATCTTGATCGGCTGGTCCAAAGGCGGTGATGTAGATGTCGATGTAGCCATCGTTGTTGAAGTCGGCGGCCGAGGCGGCGAAGGAGTGGAATGGGCCTGAAATACCCCAGTCAACGGCTTGATTGGTGAAGGTGCCGTCTTGGTTGTTGATGAAGAGGTTGTTTGGGAGGAGTGAGCCGAGTTGGAAGATGTCGTCGTAGCCGTCGTTGTTGAAATCGGCGGCGAGTCCGGCACCGGACATGGGGCTGTAGGACTGGGTTTCGGAGAATTCGTTGGTTGAATCCAAGCCGGCTTGGGTGGTTTGGTTGGAGAACTGCAAAGCGGGTTCACCAGCGATGCTTGTTCCAGCAATACATGAGAAAAGAACAGTCGTACAAACGAGGGGGTGGGTACACAGATACATAACACAAGTCCCATCTTGCCATGCGACAACCCCTGGCGTTGCCAGAAGCGCACAAACACAGCGCAGAAGTTGATTCGCAGGTTGGCACACGACACCAGCCCGGTTCTTGATGTCTGCGAGCAAGCGCAGCGATACAAGAATCAACGCGGTGGGGCTTTGGGTTGTGAATGCGAGACCTTTGCATTCACTTGCCGAGAACAAATTGGCACTTCAAACACCCCCACGGCGTTCGAGTGAACTTTGCCAGACTACCAGAATACCCTTTGGAGTGCAAGAGCATTCTTTGAGAATTATTTGAAATTGAGGAACCGTGATGACCAAGCAAGATTTTCGGCGGTGGATTGCGCAGCGTCCAGAGGGGATCGAATCGCTTGGGGCGGGGATTGAGGGGGTTGTTGAGTGGGCTCAGGAGTATTTACGATCATTGGAAGATCGGAAGGTGAAATCGCAGGTTCAGTGGGGGGAGGTGTTGGCGGGTTTGGATGATGGGCCTCCGATGGAGGGGGTTGGGATTGAATCGATTGGGGAGTTGATTGGAGTTGCGGATCGGGAGTTTGTTGATCGGTTGGTGCATTGGCAGTCACCGAGGTTCTTTGCGTACTTTCCGTGTTCCAACTCGGTGCCTGCGATTCTTGGGGAGTTGATGAGTGCGGTGGTCAATGTTAATGGGATGTTGTGGTCAACATCGCCTGCGTGTACCGAGCTTGAGGTCCGGATGATGGATTGGTGTGCTGAGATGTTTGGGCTTGATGATGGATTTCGGTTTGATCGGTCGGACAAGGGAGGCGGGTGTATTCAAGGGACGGCGTCCGAAGCGGTGTTGGCGGCGATGGTTGCGGCGCGAAGGCGGTGTACCAAGAACGGTGTTGATCGATCCAAGGTGACGGTGTACACGAGCGATCAAGCGCATTCATCGGTGGTCAAGGCGGCGATGATCGCGGGGCTGGCTGATGATGCGGAGGATCGGAGCCGGGTTCGGGTGTTGGAGTCGGACGGAAATCTTCGGATGGATCCGTTGGCTCTTGAACGGGCGATGCGTTCAGATCTTGAGGCGGGCTTGAGCCCCGCGTTGGTGGTGGCGACGGTTGGGACGACTTCGACGGGGGCGGTGGATCCGGTTGGAGAGATAGCAAGGGTTATCAAAAGAA
>JALSHW010000295.1 GCA_026982035.1 Phycisphaerales bacterium
GGAGACCTTTGCCATTGGTGGGCTGGCGGCGGGGGTGGCGTATTTTGTGGGGGTGTTGCTGTCGGGGATGGCGGGGTAGGCGACTGCAGCCCCAGAGCTAGCCATGATATATTCGTTGCCGATTGCTTGTAGTTCAAGACACTGCTTGGATGGGCAATTCTCAAACGAAATGGACTTCTGGACAATCTCGAATCATTCTTCATGGCTCAGTGGAAAGTGAATCCAATCGCCGTCATATGAGGATTGTTGTTCTAAACTCAGTGCGTCCCATTCATCAAGGGTAAACCAGAGTACTTCCGAACGAAACGCGGACTCGTTTTTGCCGAAACTTGGCGGCGGATTGATTGCGATCCCGCCGTCATTGTCTCGGTCGGGGCCTCCTGACCAGAGCAGTGGTTTATTGTTGATAATGCTGTATCCGAACGACTCACCGGTGCTTGGATCGACAAGGTTGATCTTTTGAGCGGATTGTTTCAACTCTTCAAGTGACGCTGGCCACCCTCCGGTTTGGAGACGGTAGCGATGAATTCCAAGGACAATCACCGCCGAACGCACTTGAATTGACCGCCCTCGTTGCAACCGCAACATTATCCTTGAAGCGTTGGCATTCGCCAACACTGGCAGGTACTCAATCAAATCCTCATCATTCTCAACTTGATTTAGAACTTCATCAAGCCGAGAACTCCGGAGAAGAAACGGATCTGCATCAAGATCACTTTCAATGGCTAAGAACAACTCTCGAAGCACAGCCAGCTGATCAATGAGTGGCGCAAACTGAGTTCTCTTGCGGTCTTCTTCTGTGAGAATGAGCAATGGAGAAGACCACGGGAGATCCTCCAAAAACACCTCCTCTTCGATCAACCCAAAATAGAAACGGCTTGTTGAACTGTGGAGATTCCCGTCGGGGGTTGAAGCGTAGAAATACTCTAGCATTTGAATAGCTATGTACTCTTCGGTGGAGACGAAGTGTGTGATGTCTTGGCCCACAAGTTCCAACAGTGCAGACTGGAACACCGCGAGCTGTTCGTCGGAAAAGGCATCCGGGCTTTGATCGAGTATCAAGTACATCAAGCGGATCGCAAAGACCGCATTTCTTTGCTGCCCTA
This sequence comes from Phycisphaerales bacterium, assembly GCA_026982035.1. Lineage (GTDB taxonomy): Bacteria > Planctomycetota > Phycisphaerae > Phycisphaerales > UBA1924 > UBA1924. The sequence goes on from JALSHW010000295.1 coordinate 1,107, forward strand.
ACCAACTGGACCACCCAGGCATCTTCGAACTCAAACGAACAGTCTCTAGAACGCCAAGAATAGAATCGGCCGATTCCCCATACTCTTTCCTGTGCGCATGGTACACTGCTTTTTGAATCATCCAAGCCCTAGCGGGACGAAGCACGCTCTGGTTATCATCGCCAACGAATACAAAGTCCATCGGTTTCTGGAGTTTGGTCGCAAACCATGGGCGTGCGACAAGATTGCGAGCGTTCTCAAGTTCTGGCGCAAACTCAGCGTATATCTCCTGTGCATACTCCCAGTATTCGTTTCCGGGCTGCGCTTGACTGAGAATCGTCGATACCGAATACGGGGAGTTGCTTGAACTCTCAAACGCTTTCACCTTGTCCCGCATCTCCCAGTTCAGACGGTTAAGCTCGCTTCCAATCCGTTGGTCTTCGGGCACTAAATCCACCCATGCGTTCCAACGCTCTACAAACTGATCCAACGGTTCATCGGCTTCCGGCATCGGGGGTGACGCGAAGGAAATCGATACACAACCGACAATCAACGGGATAGCAACTCTGAAAATAAGATTCATACTTATTAGTAAGGATATCATCGCTCGTCTTTCTCGGAGAGCTTGGCGACTACGGAGAGGTCTTCGAGGGTGCTCATGTCTTGGGTGATGTTTGTATCACCTGCCGCGATGGAGCGGAGGAGCCGTCGCATGATTTTGCCGGAGCGGGTTTTGGGGAGGGCGCCAGTAAAGCGGATCAGGTCGGGTTTGGCGATGGCGCCGATTTCTTTGGCGACATGGGCGCGGAGGGCTTGTTTGAGTTCATCGGATGCCTCGAATCCTGGGGCTGGGGTGATGAAGGCGGCGACGCCGGTGCCCTTGATCTCGTGGGGCATGCCGACGACGGCGGCTTCGACGACGGATTCGTGGGAGACTAAGGCCGATTCGACTTCCATGGTTCCCAGGCGATGGCCTGAGACATTGATGACATCGTCGGTGCGGCCCATGATCCAGAAGTTGCCGAGTTCGTCGCGGCGGGTGTTGTCGCCGGCGGCGTAGTAGGGTTGGCCGTCTTTGGAGACGGTGGACCAGTAGGTGTTGATGAATCTTTGGCGGTCGCCGTAGACGCCTCGGAGCATGGCGGGCCAGGGTTTTCGGATGGTCATGAGGCCTCCGACATTTTCTTTGGCGACATTGCCGGCTTCGTCGCAGACGGCGGCGTCGATGCCGAACATAGGGAGGGTGCATGAGCCGGGTTTGGTTGGGGTTGCGCCGGGGAGGGGGGTGATGATGTGGCCTCCGGTTTCGGTTTGCCAGTAGGTGTCGACGATGGGGCAGACGCCTCGGCCGATTTTGTTTCGGTACCACATCCATGCTTCGGGGTTGATGGGTTCGCCGACGGTGCCGAGGACTTGGAGGGAGGAGAGGTCGGCGGATTCGGGATGCTGATCGCCCCATTTCATGAAGGCGCGGATGGCGGTTGGGGCGGTGTAGAACTGGGTGACTTTGTGACGATCGACGATTTGCCAGAAGCGGGCGGGGGTTGGGTGGTCTGGGCCGCCTTCGTACATGAGGGTGGGGACTCGGTTTGGGAGGAGGCCATAGACGATGTAGGAGTGTCCGGTGATCCAGCCACAGTCGGCGGTGCACCAGAAGGTTTGGTTGCCACCTTGATCATGGGGGACAAGGTTGAAGGTGTATTTGGCGGTGGTGGCGGTGAAGATCATGTAGCCGGCGGTGGTGTGGACGATGCCTTTGGGTTTGCCGGTGGAGCCGGAGGTGTAGAGGAGGAAGAGCATGTCTTCTGATTCGAGTTCTTCGCATGGGCAGTCTGCGGATGCTTTTTCTGTTTCTTCTTTCCAGCAGCAATCGAGTTTGCCCCAGGAGATGTCGTTGTGGCATCTGCCTAGGCAGAGGACATGTTCGACTGGGGAATCGTTGGCCATTGTTTTGATGGCGTCGTCGACATTTTTTTTGAGTGGGACGATTTTTCCTCTTCGCCATGAGCCGTCGCAGGTGAGGATTATTTTTGATTTGGCGTCGCTTACGCGGTCGGCGATGGCTTGGGCGGAGAAGCCGCCGAAGATGACCGAGTGTGGTGCACCGATGCGGGCGCAGGCGAGCATGGCGATGGCGAGTTCGGGGACCATGCCCATGTAGATTGTCACGATGTCGCCTTTGGTGATGCCCTTGGATTTGAGGACATTGGCGAGTTTGGAGACTTCTGTTTGGAGGTCTTTGTAGGTGAGGGTTCGTTGGTCGGTTGGTGTGCCTGTGTCGCTGACTGGTTCACCTTCCCAGATGATTGCGGGGTCGTTGCCGTGGCCTGAGTCTACTTGGCGGTCGACGCAGTTGTAGCAGACATTTGTTGTGCCGCCGCTGAACCATTTGGCGTCGGGGGCGTTCCATTCTAAGACGGTGTCCCATTTTTTGAACCAGTGGAAGTCGTTGGCGATGTTTGCCCAGAAGGATTCTGGGTGGTCGATTGATTCTTTGTACATTTTTTTGTACTGGTCGAGTGAGGCGATGAGCCAGTTTGGGCCTCCGACATCTTTGGCCGATGGTGGATTGAAGATGCGGGTTTCTTGGAGGACGGATTCGATTGATTTGTCTGGCATGATGGCTCCTCATCGGATTGCGTAATGGCAACCTGATGTATTCTAGAGCACTTTCATTGCCAAAGACTTGTGTATTCAGGGCAAGATCGCTGTTGTGTAGTCAAGACGGCCTTGGGTGTTTGCCCTTCAACGACACGCTTCATGAGAGATTCATGCACGCCCTATGCTTTCGATAGTCTCTCCAAAATTTATATATTCGGAAAGCTACGCCTTGCCAAACGAGTATCAATGCTACTGAAGTCAGGACAACGGGGAGTTTCTCTCCAAGATCAAATGGGACAATTTCCTCGATTGTAAAGCCCATAAGTAGCATAACTCCAATTGCCGTGAACACAAAGAGCATGATGATCGAGACCCACTTGGAAATTAACTGGATCATGTATTCAATCTGGTTAGTGTGCACTGGTGACGCGGAGGACTTCTTGGATGCTGGTGAGTCCTTCGGTGGCTTTGTTGATGCCGTCGGCGCGGAGGGAGTTCATGCCTCGTTCTAGGCAGAGGCGGCGGAACTCGGAGACATTTGGGTTGCGGGCGATGACATCGCGGAGGGTGTCGTCGACGGCGAGCATTTCGTAGATACCGACTCGGCCTGCGTAGCCGGTGTTGCGGCATTTATCGCATCCCGTTGGGACCCACAATTGGTCGTTGGGGAGGCCGTTCATTTCGAGGAACTCGGCCATTTCTTCGCTGGGGGCTTCTTGGGCTTTGCATTCTTTGCAGAGGCGGCGGAGGAGGCGTTGGGCGAGGACGCCGTTGAGTGCGGCGCCGACGAGGAAGGGTTCGAGTCCGATGTTGACCAGTCGTGTGACGGAACTTGGGGCGTCGTTGGTGTGGAGTGTTGAGAGGACGAGGTGGCCTGTGAGTGCGGCTTGGACGGCGGTGTGTGCGGTTTCGTGGTCGCGGATTTCGCCGACCATGATGACATCGGGGTCTTGACGGAGGAGTGCTTTGAGCGCTTTGGCGAAGGTCATGTCGATTTTGACATGGGTCTGGGTTTGGGTGATGCCGTCGAGGTGGTATTCGATGGGGTCTTCGACGGTGGAGACATTGAGTCTGGTGTTGTCGATTTGGCGGAGGGAGGAGTAGAGGGTTGTTGTTTTACCTGAGCCGGTTGGTCCGGTGACCAGAACGATTCCGTGGGGTTGTTTGATCTGGTTTTTCCAGATTTGGAGTGAGTGGTCGTCGAAGCCGAGGTCTTCGAGTTGGACATTGATGGATTTGGTATCGAGGATACGCATGACGATTTTTTCGCCATAGCCGGTGGGGAGTGATGAGACACGCAGGTCGAGTTTGCGGCCTTGGACTGTACAACGAATGCGGCCGTCTTGTGGGACGCGGCGTTCTGAGATGTCGAGATCGGCCATAATTTTGAGACGAGAGGTGATGGCGGCGGTCATGGAAGGGGGTGGGTTCATGGATTCGTAGAGGACGCCGTCGATGCGGAGGCGGACTTTGATTTTTTTTTCGCCTGGTTCGATGTGGATGTCGGAGGCGCCTTCTTTGACGGCGTTTTGGATGATGTAGTTGACATAGCGGATGACGGGTGATTCGCCGGCTTGGGCTTCGAGGTCTACGGCCTCGGTTTGTTGCATTGAGGAGACTTCGACATCGCCTTCGTCGACATCTGCGAGAATTTCGGTGAGGTCAACATCACCCCCGCCGTCGTGTCCGATGAGTTCGAGTGCTGCACGAATGTCGCCTGGTGTCACCATGACGAGTTTGACACTGGAGACATGAAGGCGTGAGGATACTTCGTCGATCATGAACACATCGTCGGGAGCGACGACGCCGATGACGACGCGGGTACCCGTTGTGCGTAGGGGGAGGACTTGGTGGGCTTGGCAGAACTCTGGGGTGAGCCGTTGGAGGAGTTTGCCGTCGAATCCGCCGTCGAGTCCGGCTTCGATGTCGATGCGTTCAAAGGGGATGCCGTTGCGTTCGGCGATGATGGTTTGTATTTTTTCTTCGTCGGCGCCTTGTTCGATGAGGACATCGATCAGGACGGTGCCGGGGGATTGTTTGATGACCTGATGGGCGGCGGTGATCTGTTCGGCGGTGACGGCGCCGGACTCGATGAGTTGTTCGGCCAAATCGCCATCGGCTGGGTCGTTGGTGTCGTTGGATCCATCGGGGCGATAAATCTCATGGACTGCGCTTCCGATGTTTGAGGTTGGGGCGACGATTTGGTTTTCAAGGACTGCGGGGTCTTCATCGACGCTGGGGCTTTCTTGGCCGTATCGGCGTTGACCTGAGGGCATGGATGGGAGTGGGGAAAAGGAGCCGGCTCGTTGATCGAGCCGGTGTTGGCCTCGCCCTTTGGTGGGCTTGGCAGCCCGCCTTGGACGGTGGTCGTTTTCTTCAACGCCCAATTCATTGAGGATGTCATCAATGTCCGCCATGTTGCCGAGTTCCTTTTGGAGGGGGAGGGTGTGCGGTGTGTTTTCTCGATTGATTACTTGATGCGTTTTGCGCCTGATCCGAGTCCGAGTTCGAATTTGATCCCATCGACTTCAAGTACAACGGCTGACCCTTTGATGGAAATTACTTTGAAGGTGTCGGCGACGGTCATGCCGATTCCGACGGGTTCCCCTGAGATTCGGGCGACTGGTCGGGTGCCTCCGATGACGCTTTGGAGGGTGAGGCCTTGGGCGATGGCTTCGTATTCTGCTTCGAGGGCTTCTTGTTCCATGCGTGCCATTTCGGCGTGTTGCTTGGCAAGGCGTGCTGCAAGGGCGCTTGGGTCTTCGTTGGGTACTGGGACTTGGTAGATATCGTTTGGATTGACGGCGGTTGCCAAGACAAAGGGCTCGCGTGGAAGCAAAGTTTTTTTATCAAACTGAACAGAAATGGAAACATCCTCGAGGTCTTGCATCACGGTTTCAAAGCGTTTGATGAAGTCTGGGGTGTTGGTCGATGCGGTGTACTCGACCATGGTGACGGATTCTTTGATCCCGGCTTGCATGCCGATGTAGCGCATGGTGTAGATGGAACCGACACCGATGGCAAATACCAGGCCGGCGAGGAGGACTTGGCCGTTGAATTTGGAGGGTTCTGAGCCGCCTGGTGTGAAGGCCGTTCCTTCTGAGCCGGGATCATTGCCCATCCCTGGCATGGCGGCGGGGACGCCTGTGGCTTCGTCGGGTTTGTTGAGATCGAGGAAGACATTGGACTCGCCTGGGGCTTGGTTGGTGTCTTTGGGTGTAAATGGATTGATTTCACTCATGATGCCACCTCATTGCGGAAGAAGATGCTGAGCGTGAAGCTCGCTTTGATTTCGGTTTCGTCGTTGGTTGTGTCTTCGATTTTGAGATCGATGATTCGGGTGATTCGGGGAAGTTGCTCGATCTTGAGTAGGAAGTCGTAGAAGCCGGCCCATGAACCTTCGATGCTCATTTCCAGGGGTTGCTCGCGGAACTGGGCGGCGGCCAAGGGTTTGGTACTCTTGAGGGTTGGTGAGCTGAGACCGGATTCAATGGCAAGGCCTGAGACCTGACGGACGATCTGGTCGATCTCTTTGTTTGATGGAAGCATGGATTCCATGGTTTCGATGCGTTCGACAATTTGTTCATTGATGACTTGGAGGTCGTCGTTTCGGGCCGTTTCGATTCGGAGTTTGGTGAGCATTTCTTGCTTGTGGGCAATTTCGACCTTGGCATTTTCGATGTTTGCGCTCTGGGGCTTGAAGACCAACATATAACTGACGACCGGCAAGAGCAGGACCGTGAGAAAGAGGACGAGTTCTCGGATTCCAAACTGCATGTGAATCTCCTTGTGCGGGGGGGCGATCGAGTGGTCGGGCTTGTGGATTAGTCTTGGGTGTCTTGAGTGACATTGGCGACATTGGCGACCTTGTGGCCATCGATGTCGATTTCTACGGTGCCTTCGACCAAGCTTGCATCAGCGGTCGGAGAGAGGGTCATGGTGATGCGGAACTTTCGATATTCGATTGAGTCGATCAAGGTATGGTTGATGAATTGGAGTTCGACCAAACCAAGCAATGGCGATTCTTTGAGCGATGCCAAGTAATCGGCGATGTCGTCGTTGTTTTCTGAGAGCCCATCGACGGTCAGGGAGAACTTAAACTTTGGGGGGTGGACCTTTGGTTTTTTTGGTTTTTGGTCTTTGCCATTGCCGACGCCGCTGACACCGATGGATTTGACGGCGCCTTTGGTTGTTGGTGCTGGGGCTGGTGGTCTGACGCGTTCGCCTTCGAGGTTGATTTCTGTCAGGGTGATGCCTGGGCCGATGCCTCGGACGATTTCGCCCATGAGTACTGAGCGCGGGACGCGGTCTTTGAGTGCGGTGACGACCTCGGCTTTGTCGGTCAGGATGACGCGCTGTTCTTCGAGGGCTTTGAGTTGTTCGATTTTGGCGGTTTCTTCTTTGAAGGATGCGGTGACGATTTTTTGTTCGTCACGGACGCGGTTCCAGCGTTGGTGGTTGACGAAGAAGGCCCCGATCACGCCTGCCAAGACGAGAACGAAGAGCAGGATGGCGAACATGGAGGCGCGTGCCTGGCCTTTGCCTCGGACATAGTCTGAGGGCAGGAAGCTGTTGCCGTCGTTGGTTTTTGTTGATCGCATGGGATTTCCTCTTGATCCTGGCTTACAAATCCGTTGGGCACAGGGCGCACCCGACTGTGGTTGCCCAACCGGGCTGTGATTTTTTCAGATCGACGCCTGAGACGGGGACCCTGCCTGAGCGGGCAAGGGTGCTCATGGGATCGACGACTTGGGTTTCGAGATTGAGTACACGGGCGAGGTGTTCGCTGATGGTTTTGTGACCGGCCATGCCTCCGACGAAGTAGGCCCGCTCGATCTGGATGTCGGGCATCGATGCACGGTGGTATCGCAGGCACATCATGATCTCGTCGATCAGGATTTCGATGGGCTCGGAAATATCGGGATCGTCCATTGATGGATGCGGGTTTGCACTTTGCTGGACATCGGCGGTGACGGCGGCGATTTCTTTGATCCGCTCACGCATCGCTCTGGCTTCCATAATGGTGCAGCGGAACTGCCGGCAGATTGCTTGATCGAAGGACAGTGCGCCGTGATCGATGGTTCGGGCGAAGACCATTTGGCCTTTGTTCAGGATCATCACGATGGTGCATCCACTGCCCAGGTCGATGAGCAGTGAGGCGCCGCTTTCTTTGGGATCATGTGGAATGACCTGACGGAGGGTCTCGAAGGTGTTGTGGATGCCGACGGGTTCGAGTTTGGCGCGTTTGATTGCGTCCATCATGCGGCCGATGAAGAGTTTGGAGGCACCGAAGCAGATGACTTCTTGCTTGTTGTTCTGTCTGGATGGTCCGACTTCGATGCTTCGGACCAAGAGGGCACCTGGTTCGCATCCAAGGCGGTCGCACATTTGGCCTCCGGCCAGTTCGTTCATGGAGACGCCTGGGACGGGGGCGATCTGGAGATGTTTGCAGGAGATTTGTTGGGTTGGGATGACGCAGGAGGCACGGAGCCCGGTGAGTTTTCCGCTCTTGATGAGTTTGGGGAGGGCGTCGAATTGAAAGAGGATGCGTTTGGCGGGGTTGTCGAGCAGATCATCGGGGGTATTGAGTTGGGCGGCGCTTTCGATGGTTGCTGGGTTGCCTGAAGACACTTTGAGCACGCGCAGCGCAGAGACTCCGAAATCCACCGCCAGTGGATTGCCTTGTGGACGCATCGAGTTCATTGACTTGAGCGTCGTTCGGAGTTGATCAAATACGCGTGGTTTGCCCATTGGCTTCCTTTGTTGTTCAACAGCGTGATGGCTGTTCCTACCGACCCGGCGTCGTGTATATCCGAGACGGCATGGCCGCACCCGGAAACTGACTTGAGAGGGAATCGGCCTGATCCGGGGGGAAATGTGGGGGTGATGCGGCGATTGGTCTCTGGTGGATCGTGGCATAAGGGCCAGATCGCGCAGATGGTACAAACGGCCATTTCAGGGTCCGTCTAGCGGGCCAGTCGTCCGAGAACTTTGGTCAGATTTGCCAACGCCACATCCAAATCCCACACTTGGTCGGTGCGGTTGCCGGTGGTGTTGGAGATGATCCGGAGTTCTCCGGTGCGGATCGCTGGGTCAATCATGTCAACGGCGACGGCACAGGCGGCCCCTTCCATCGCCTCGGCGATTGCTCCGGTGCGATTGACGACGCCTTGGGCACAGCCGTCATCTCCAGAACACCACGACACGGTGGCAATGATTCCTGAGGCATCGGTGATGGATTCGAGCAGTGCCAGCAATTCTGGATCGTGGTCGATGTGCATGGTGCCATTGGAAAATGGGGCGAATCCGAGTTCACTGATGGGGGTAAAGCCGTCGGGGGTGCCGATGCCTTCGTCGGAGAAGATGGATCGTGTGGCGGTGATGGATTGGCCGATTTGGATTGGATGGCTACTGGGCAAGGAACCGGCGATCCCGACGGAAATCACTGAGTTGTAGGTATTGAGCGTG
>JALSHW010000296.1 GCA_026982035.1 Phycisphaerales bacterium
CGCAACGATGGCGGAACCTTCACCGAGATCACTGCTCAAGCCAATGCGTTTGCGTACATCGACTGCATGGGCATTGCGGTGGCCGACATTAACAACGACTTGTATTTTGATGTGTACATGACTGATGGGATGCGAAACCCGTTGCTTATTCAGGATGGATCGGGGGTCTTTGTTGATCATGCTGATGCTGCGGGGGTGACCTCTGGAGCGATCGGGTGGGGGACTGTGTTTGCAGATTTTGACAACGATTCGTTCCCGGATTTGTATGTTGCCAACATGGTCGCTCCAAATATGCTGTTTCGCGGGGAGGATATAGCGGACTGGCCTATGGCCGATGAAGCGGTGGCTGCGGGAGTTGGCACGGCTGGGACTTCGTTCTGTGTGGCGGTGGGGGATGTGGACAATGATGGATTGCTCGATATGCTGGTTGGTACATTGGGGGGGGCGGTTCAGTTGTATATGAACCAGAGCCCGAGCGCGGCCAACAACCACATGGTTCGGCTCAAGCCGATTGGTGATTCGTTGAATCAGATGTGTGTGGGGACTTGCTTCAATGTGTTTGCCAATGGCAAATGGCAAACTGGGCAAGCTCGGTCGGGTGTGAACTATAAAGTGAGTGAAGGGCGAACGGTTCAGTTTGGGCTTGGAACAGCCACGGAGGCGCAGATCATTGATGTGATTTGGCCTGGTGGTGCAGTTCGCCAACTGACTGGTGTGCCTGCGGATCGGACATGGTCGATTTATACCCAGTCGCGTTTGGGCGATCCGAACAATGATGGCTTGGTTGATTGGGCTGAGCGTCAGATGGCCCAGGCGGCGTATACCGGGCCGGGCGTGAAGATTGAGCCGGGGGTTGAAATCTTTGATTTTGATGGCGATTTCGACATTGATGACGCCGACATTGCTGGTTTGACGCCTTGCGGGCCAGATTTGACCGGTGATGGACTCCTGAACTTCTCGGATGTTTCGTATTTCCTGGCCAATCTGGTGGATTACAACGGGGACACGAACTTCAATTTCCTTGATGTGTCGAGCTACTTACAAGACTTTGGGGCGGGTTGCCCTTGATTGGGTAGTTTTTCCTTGAGTAATGGCTGTTTTCGGGTATAGTTTTTGAGTGAGGGCCATGATTCCTTGTTGGTATCGTGGTGTTGAATCAGCATGAAGGATTTGAAATGAATCAAGTACTGGCAGCAATTGCGGCGGTTTCGTTGTGTGCTTTGACGGCATCAGCAACAGGTCCAGAGGGTGGGGCGTTTCATATCCCATGGTCAACCATTGATGGCGGCGGGGTCATCAACGCTTCTGGTGGCTCGTTCTCGCTGAGTGGAACGATTGGTCAACCCGATGCGGGTGGGCCTATGACTGGTGGTTCATTTTCTTTGACCGGCGGGTTCTGGGCTGGTGTGAGCAGTACCCCGCCTTGTCCAGCGGATCTTGCTGGCAATCCGGATGGAACGCCCGATGGATTGTTGAACTTCTTTGATGTTTCAGCATATCTGGTGCTGTACGGGTCTGGGGATTTGGCGGCTGACCTTGCAGGCAATCCCGATGGCACACCCGATGGACTGTTGAACTTCTTTGATGTTTCGGCGTTCTTGGTGCTTTATGGGATGGGTTGTCCATAACCGACCATTCCTTGTTTGTTGTCTGTCTGCTGCCCTGTCTGCTGCCCTGTCTGCCGGATGTCTGATGAGGCGGGTTTGCGTATTCAAAGGGTTATCGGAAACCTTGCTTGGTTCTTTGGAAACCGGGTTTTTTTCGCAACAAATCAGTACGGGCTCCGTATTATCCTTGTATCGAGTCGCCATTTCTGTCATGATGGCGGGCGTATAGAAACTTTTCACCATCAGGGAGAGACTGATCATGAAACTGAATAGAACGAAGAAGCTGGCTGTGTGTGTATTGGTTGGTTCATGTGCTGCGTCGGCTGTCGGTCAAACGACGGAGATTTCGCCCAATGTGTATCGGGTTGAGACCGGCGTTGATTTTACGATCAATAATCAAGGTTCGAGCAACTATACATTCAACTGGATTGACAAAGGTGGAAACTTTGTCGAGGTGATTGATCCAACCCTGATTCTGACGGCTGGGGAAACCTACACCTTTGCCCGAACAACATCGTCTCATCCACTCCGGATTACCGACGACACGCTCGATGTGACCGGGACCGATGGCTCGTATATGCGAACAACTTTTGACGAGGCGGTGATCGATGCTGCGACGCTGACTCCAATCCCTGATTTTACGGCCGATCCGGCTCCGACTGCTGACATGATCATCTGGGATTTGGATACTGATGACATCGGTGACTACTACTACACCTGCTTCATCTTCTTCCACCAAGGCATGACCGGGCGGATTGAAGTCGTGGCCGGTGCAGAGGTGTGTGCGGCGGACCTTGCTGGGAATCCTGATGGTTCGCCTGATGGGTTGCTCAATTTCTCCGATGTCTCGGCGTACCTGACCTTGTTTGGATCGGGAGACTTGACGGCGGATCTTGCTGGGAATCCTGATGGTTCGCCTGACGGGCTTTTGAATTTTTCTGATGTTTCAGCGTATCTGACACTGTTTGGGATGGGTTGTCCATAACAAAAGTATACGGAGTCGGGAAGTTTTTCTTTTGAGGGTTTCTACCGAAGCCCGGTGACGATTTCGTAGATTTCAGGCCCCATTCGGGGTTTGTTTTTTATGGGAAGCATTGAGTAGAGGAAAAACCTTTGGTACTGGTATGCAGATATTGATTTGGAGAGGTATTTCTGGTACAACCGTAGATTGAGAGAAGCGGGTATGTACCTGCGAAGGTTGGTTTAGAGAGACCCGCCGAGAGCCCATTTTGACGGGCAGTTTGTTCTAGCAAGTGTTTTACTGCACTGAGAAAGAGAGAAAAGATATGAGAAATGTAGTGACGATGTGTTCTGTTTTTGCGGCCACTGCTGGTACAGCATTGGCAAGCATTACCCCTGTGAGTTACAGCAATCCGCTTTTGGGTGTTGATGGTTCACAAGCCACCCAAGGCAGCCCTGCTGGTGACGCATTCTTTGTGGCGCCTGGCATCGGCAACGCGGGCGGGTTTTTCCTTGCTGGTGGACCGTTTGCCGATTCGGCCATCGGAAATGTTGGCGATGCGATTGGTGCTGGTCTTGGCGGTGGGTTTAATGTTGCTGTTGACAGCTCAGTTGTTGACAATGGTGGCGGAAATTTTGATGTTCGGGTTTACCTGTACAGTTTGGACGGTTCGGATATGTTCCCCGCTGGCTTTGTTGATGGTGGTGGAGTTGCTCTGGATTCAGCGGGATTCTTTCTTGGTGCAAGTGCTGGCGGAGATCCAATCGATTTCTCTGATGTAGCGACGACCAACAGTGCGACCATTGAGGTTTTTGATGCTGCTGGCCCTGCCGGTGGTCCATTTGATATCAGTGGATTCGCGAACTTCTCAAATCTCGGTGGCGGTTGGGACGGCTCACTCGGTGTGTCGTTTGGTGCTGGCTCCGCTGGTGCGGGCATCAATGGGATCGAGCTGCTTGTCAATGTCACGGTGGTTCCAGCTCCTGCTGGTTTGGCACCATTGGCACTGGCTGGGCTTGTTGCAAGCCGTCGTCGTCGGGCATGAGTCGGGCATACATCCTCTCGGGTATTGAGACCTGATTTGGATTGAATCAAACACTCCACGCCGCCAGGGTCATATTGATTCTGGCGGCTTTGTTGTGTGGGTTGGGTTCGATGGGTGTGTGGGGGGAAGTTTGGATTTGATGCAGGATGACCTGCTCGGGTGGGGAAAATTAGGCGGTTTTGAAGTGGCTGGGTGCTACCATTGTCCTCACGCTCCTGGCACTGGCTGATGGACGAGATTGCTCATATTTTCGGAGGCGAGTATGCCGGACTGGAACGAATCATCTCAACGGATGGGTGTACGCATTGGGGTGCTTGGCTGTGGGGGTTGGGGCAAGAACATTATCCGAACACTTCAGCGTGTTCACAGCGTCGCGGCGATCGCCGATCCAAATGCCGAGGCGCGGGCGTTGGCTGGAGAGATTGCTCCAGATGCGACGGTGTATGAAGATCCCAACGATGTGATCAACGATCCGACGATTGATGGGGTGATGATCGCGACCCCGGCCGAGACACACTTTGAACTCGCCCAGAAAGCGATATTGGCGGGCAAAGAGGTCTTTGTTGAGAAGCCGTTGACGATTGATCCGGATGAATCTCAGCGATTGGCTGATCTGGCCCATGCTCATGAACGGGTGTTGATGGTTGGGCACTTGCTCGAATACCACCCGGCGATCCTCAAACTCCGCGAGTTGATCGAGTCGGGCGAACTTGGTGAGATTCGGTATGTGATTTCCAATCGTTTGAATCTTGGCAAAGTGCGTACCCATGAAAATGCACTGTGGAGCTTTGCACCCCATGACATTACGGTGCTGCTTCGGCTCATCGGGGCTGATCCGATCCAGGTGGTGTGCACTGGTGGGGGATACATTTCGCCCAATGTTGCCGATGTGACGGTGACGCAGTTGTTGTTTTCCAATGGGACGCGCGGGCACATTTTTGTGTCGTGGCTGCATCCGTTCAAAGAACAGAAGTTGGTGGTTGTGGGCTCTAAGAAGATGGCGAGCTTTGATGATGTGGCTCGTGAATTGGTGCTGCATGATCAGCGGGTGGATTGGTGTGATGGCAGTCCGATTCCGGTTAAGGGGCCTGGGACGCCTGTGGAGTTTGATTCGACTTCGCCGTTGGATCTGGAGTGTTTGCATTTTGTTGATGCGGTGGCCAATGGATCGAGCCCGCGGACCGACGGGATGGACGGGGTCAAGGTGCTCAATATTCTTCATGCTGCTCAGCGGTCGATGATGCTCAATGGGTCGCCTATGAATCTTGAGTTGTCCAAAGCCCAGCGCAGCCACCGTGAAGGCGAGCCGATTCGCAAGGGCGAGTTGGTTCACGAAGCGTAATTCTACGGAGTTCTGTCGATGCCTGACTTTGTCAATGTCAAGATTCACGAGACGGCGTGCGTCGACGAGCCCTGCACCATCGGTGAAGGATCGAGTATCTGGCATTTTTCGCACATCATGCCCAACTGTACCATTGGCACGAAAGTCAACATTGGGCAAAATGTGGTGGTGTCGCCGAATGTGACGATTGGCAATGGGTGCAAGATTCAGAACAATGTGAGTTTGTATACTGGGGTGGTTTTGGAAGACTATGTGTTCTGTGGGCCGAGCATGGTCTTTACCAATGTCATCAATCCGCGATGTGAGATTTCTCGGCGAGATGAGTACCAGACCACGCGGGTTGGTTATGGCACCAGTATGGGTGCCAACTGCACGATCGTGTGTGGGCACGATATTGGGCGGTTTGCGTTCATCGGGGCTGGGGCCGTGGTGACCAGAGATGTGCCTGATTATGCGTTGATGCTGGGCGTGCCGGCTCGACGGCGTGGGTGGGCGTGCCGGTGTGGCGATGTGCTTCCTGAGATTGCCGATGATGGGGAAGGAACGATCGAATGTGGGTGTGGGAATCAGTATCAACAAACGATCCAAGAGGGTGAGCCGCGGCTGCATCCTGTTCGTGAACTTGATCCGTTGGGGGGAGTGGCGGCGAGTGTTTGAATCAATCCGTTTTGGCTCTCCAAAACGACTAATTTTCTGGGTTCATCCCCGTGCTATTGAAGAACCGACCTGAAAGGTGTACCGATGTCTGAAATGAATGTACCGCTCCTTGATCTCAAAGCCCAGTACGATGGGATTCGTGATGAACTTGAACCGATTATTCGTGGGGTGATTGAGGACCAGTGGTTTATCATGGGCCCTGAGGTGGCCGAGTTTGAGAAGGAACTGGCCGAGTATGTCGGGGTCAAGCACGCCATCGGGTGCGCATCGGGAAGTGACGCGATCTTGCTGGCGTTGATGGCTCATGGGATCGGGCATCAACCGGGCAAGCCGATCCAGCGGGTCATCTGCCCGGCGTATACATTCTTTTCGACGGCGGGGAGCGTGTCGCGGCTTGGCGCTGAGCCGGTGTTTGCTGATATTGATCCGGCGACCTACAACATGGACATCGACGCCACACGCGCGTTGGCTCAGAAAACGGAGAATCTCGCGGCCATCATGCCGGTGCATTTGTTTGGACAGTCGATTGATATGGATGCTTGGTTAGAACTTGGCAAAGAGTTTGGTGTGCCCATTATTGAGGATGCTGCTCAATCGTTGGGAACCAAGGACTCGACCGGTGCGGTGGTGGGTTCGCGTGGATCGATTGGATGCTTTAGTTTCTTCCCGTCCAAAAACCTCGGGGCCTTTGGTGATGGCGGGGCGGTGACGACCAATGATGATGCGTTGGCTGACAAACTCCGTATCTTGCGTGTTCATGGGGGCAAGCCCAAGTATTACCACAGCGTCATCGGGCTCAACTCGCGTTTGGATGCGCTGCAGGCGGCGATTTTGCGGGTCAAGCTGGGGCATCTGGATGATTGGCATACCCAGCGGATTGACAATGCGCATCGGTATACGAAGTTGTTTACAGAGGCCGGTGCGTTGACCAGTGCGACGCCGATTGGTGAGCAGGCCGAGGGTTTGGCGATCCGTACGCCGACGGGTGTGGATGGATCGGCTCGGCATATTTACAACCAGTATGTGCTGCGCGTGCCGGCGACGATCCGCGATGATCTCCGCGCCCATCTTCGGGAGAAGAACATCGGCAACGAGGTGTACTACCCCGTGCCATTGCATTTGCAGGAATGTTTTTTGGATCTTGGGTGGTCTGTGGGTGATTTGCCGCATTCTGAGTTGGCGGCCGCCGAGACGATTGCGTTGCCTGTGTTCCCTGAGTTGACCGATGAGCAGGCCCGGTATGTTGTTGAATCGGTCGTGGCGTTTGTCAATCAACACGCGGCCCAGGTCGTCTGAATCCCATTGCGAGTACTCTCATGCGGGTCTTGCTGATCAATGACTACCAGACACTCGGCGGCGTCGAGGTCGTTGTTGAACGGACAGCTCAGTTGCTGCGTGATCACGGCCACACGGTTCGGATTTTCACAGGCCAAGAGTGTGTTGGACGCCAAGCCCCATTGGGATACATTTCATCAAGGCGGGCCAAGCGGGCATTGAAGAAGGCGCTTGAAGAGTTTTCGCCTGATGTTGTGCATATTCACAATTTGTATCATTTGTTGTCGCCTGCGATTCTTGGTGTGTGTGATAAATATCGTGCTGGGACGGGCACTCGCATTGTGATGACGGTTCATGATCATCATTTGGTGTGTCCGAATCCCGGACGGTGTTGTTGGAAATCTGGTGTTCGGTATCAAGCCCAGTTGCCTGTTGAGCGTGGATTGATTTCGTTATTCCGTCGTCGGTGGGATCACCGATCAATTGGGCGAAGTTGGTTGCGGGTGATGCAGTGGTGGTGGAATTATTCATTCAAGAAAAGGCATTTGGTTCCTGATGTGATTGTGAGTCCATCGTCGAGTTTGGCTGAGTATGTTCGGGGGATTGGGCACCCTGATGTTCGTGTGGTGCATAATCCGTTGCCGATGAAACTGGATATTGAGCAGTCGGCTGACGATGAGATGTTGCGTGTTGCGGTGGTTGGGCGCATTGAGCCCGAAAAGGGTGTGGCTGGGTTGATCGAGCGTTGGCCTGGGGGGGTATCGACAAGGATGATGATTGTTGGTGAGGGGGTCGATGTTGCTCGATGTCGCTTGGCGTATCAAGATCGTGATTGTGCTGATGATGGGTTGGAAGTTGAGTTTTTCGGTTGGCGTGATCATGACGAGACGATGCGGTTGATTGCTGAAGCGGATATTCTTGTGGTGCCTTCGATTGGCCCTGAAGTCGCACCGTTGGTGATTGATGAAGCCATGGCGGTGGGAACCAAAGTGCTGGTCGCCGATCAGCCAGCGTTGCGATCAGCGGTGCCTGATGTGTCTTTGGGGTGGGTGTACGATCCAATGGATTCGGAAGCGTTGTCTCGATGTGTTTGGCAAATCGAGCAACAGCGGGTTGACGGGACGATTCGAATATTGTCATCACCGGCCCATTTGAAGGATCGGGAGCCAAAGGAACATTTGAGGATGCTCATGGATGTGTATCAAGGCATACACTGATCGTTCTTATGGACTCTGAATCCATGAATCAAGTGTATTGGCGGCCAATGAGGCATCGAGATTTGATGGGTGGAGACCTAGTATTCCGTTCTGTCAATTTTTCATTCGTGATATGGATGGGGTTGCAGGATAATTTTCGAGGCCTATGGAAATGAATACACCGATGACAACCTCCAAGTTCAATCGTCCAATCAATGCAGAAGATATGGTCCGCACACCTGACGGGATCGCTCTTCTTGAAAAGATTCGCTTGCGGACCGCTCGTGTTGCGGTGATGGGACTGGGGTATGTGGGCTTGCCTTTGGTCCAGGCCGTGCATGATGTTGGGTATCCGGTGATTGGATTTGATATTGACCGATCGAAGGTCGAGTTGCTCAATGCGGGCAAGTCGTATCTCAAGCATTTGGGCGACGAGTTGACGGCCAAACTTGCGGGTTCGGATCGATTTGTTGCGACCGATGATGCTGGTGTGTTGGCCGATGCAGACATTATTATTTTGTGTGTTCCAACGCCATTGGGAGAACACCGCGAGCCGGATTTGAGTTATGTCACCAGCAGCACCGAGATTGTTGCTCGCGTACTTCGCGCTGGTCAGATGGTGATTCTTGAATCGACGACTTATCCAGGGACGACCCGTGACGAGGTGGTTCCACTTTTGCATAAAGGTGCAGAGCGGCGGAATCTGGAGTTGAACTCTGGTGAGCATTTCTTTGTTGCCTATTCACCTGAGCGTGAGGATCCAGGTCGGGCTGGGATGGCCACTTCGATGATCCCCAAGATTGTCGGCGGGATTGATCCGGCATCGGGCGCATTGGCGACGGAGTTCTATTGCTCGTGCATTGATAATGTGTACCCGGTTCCGAGCGCGGAGATTGGCGAGGCCGCCAAGTTGCTTGAGAATATCTATCGGGCGGTCAATATTGCGTTGGTCAATGAGCTCAAGTTGGTGTTTGACAAGATGGACATTGATATTTGGGAAGTGATCGAGGCCGCCAAGACCAAGCCGTTTGGATTCCAGGCGTTTTATCCTGGACCTGGCTTGGGCGGGCACTGCATCCCGATCGATCCGTTTTATCTGGCATGGAAAGCCAAAGGGGCGGGATTGGAAACCAAGTTTATTGAGTTGGCTGGCGAGATCAATCAGCACATGCCCGCCCATGTGGTCGCTCGTGTGATGGAATCGCTCAACGATGATTCCAAGTCGATGCGTGGCTCAACGATTTTGGTGATTGGTTTGGCGTACAAACCCAATGTCGATGATGTCCGCGAATCACCAGCCGCCGAGATTATCAAGTTGCTCCACGAGCATGGGTCGATCGTCAAATACCACGATCCACATATCTCAACATTCCCATCGATGCGACGCTACCGATTCAACCTTGATTCGGTGGAGTTGACCGAATCGGAATTGTCATCCGCAGATTGTGTGTTGATTGTCACCGATCATGATGCCATCGACTGGTCGCATATTGGGAAGCACGCCAATCTGATCGTCGATACAAGGAATGCGATGGCAAAAACAATCGAGCGTGAGAATGGATGCCATGCGCGGGTGATCAAGGCGTAGTGGCTTGATTCATTCGGGTAGTCATCGTCAATGGAGCCGGGGGGAATCGAATCCCCGTCGTTTCGTGGCTCATCGTTTCAGAGCGGCGATTTGGAGGCCGTGCGCGCAGTCCGCGCCGATCCAACACTGTTTTTGCTTGTCCAATCGTGGGCAACGCAGTCTAGCCAGGTAAAGCATGGAGTCTCACCTTCAAGCTGGTACAAGCGCACGGCCATTGGCCGAGATGAATCTTTGCCAAGCAGTTTTGTTGGAAGTTTGTTTTTTGTCGGACGCCGTTTTGGTACCATGTTTTCCTACTCTACCTTTTAATCACATCTATTTTTGCGAGACAGTTTGTATACTTGGGTGCTGGCGGCATTCTTCCCGGTAGAAATATATTTGTATTTTCAGATATTGTGTTTTTTTTGACTTACTTGCTTGTATACTCGCCTGCTGATTTGAT
>JALSHW010000297.1 GCA_026982035.1 Phycisphaerales bacterium
TCGACTCCCCCAGCAACCGCCCCTGCGTATCAAACACCACCCGCGTAGCCGTCCGCCGAACCCGCCGCACCCCCCGCGCCGTCAACATCGGATCATCGGCAAGCACCGTCCCCATTCCAACCCCAATCGCATCCACCCGAGCCCGCATCCGATGCACCGCCGCCCGCGACCGCTCATTCGATATCCACTGACTCTCCCCAGCCAAAGTCGCAATCTTCCCATCAATCGTCTGCGCCCACTTGGCCACCACCCAAGGCAACCCAGTCTTGACCCCATAAATAAACGAATCCGAAATCGAACACGCCAACTCCGAGCAATCATCACATCGCACCCGAATCCCCGCCTCAACTAAAATCTCATGCCCCCCCCGGCTCACCTCCGCCGGATCACGCCTCGCATACACCACCCCCGCAACCCCCGCCTCAATCAACGCCTCACAACACGCCGGCTGCTTCCCCACATGACAACACGGCTCCAGCGTGCAATACACCGCCGACCCCTTCACATCAAACCCATTCTCCCGCGCATTCCTAAGTGCTTCTCGCTCTGCATGAAGCCCTCCAAACCGCCGATGATGCCCAATCCCAATGACCTGTTCTTCTCCCCCCTTTCCTTTCTTCACAATCACCGCCCCCACCATCGGATTCGGCTCAACATCTCCCAACCCCCGCAACCCCGCCCGAGCCGCCATATCCAAATACCGCTTTGTCATCCGCCGATCACCCATAGCCCAATCCTATGACCACGCGAGCGCCACCACTCGCCGCTTTGGCGTAGTCGTGTTTTTTTCTCCTCCCCCGTTCTGACGGAGGATTACGCATGAAGATGAGGGAGATAGGAGGAGAGGAAAGGAGAAAAAAAGCCATACTCTGCCGAAGACGGTCAAAGCATGATTCCCAGATCAAGACCCGACGCGCCGAAGACGGTGAGTCGGGGCGTGTTGAGCTCACAAAGACCTCCTTGGCCGAAGACGGGCGAAGGAGGGCATCGACAATTTGATTGAAACCGAAGACCCGGCTCGGCGAGCCGGGCCACCGAAAAGAGTCGTCAGGTACGACCTAGGCGTATCCATCAATATGGCCACTGGCACCTTCGGATCCTGCCGAGAAATCGGCCGCCTGTTGGGTCAATGAAGTGGAGGTGTGGTCGCTCATTTTTTGGACATTAGGCGTCTGTTTCGCTGTTGCAGCGGACGCTTTGTCTTGGGTGATGCTCTTGGACAGATGCGAGGAGAGCGGGGCGGGTGAACTTACGCTGGTGGGTTGTATAGACATGGCTCCCACATCGACCCAGCTTGTTTCCAACATGACTCCTTTCCTCAGAATTTCTTTCTCCTTTTTCTAGTCTTTCCTTCTGCAACATCTGTGCCCTTTCTAGCGGGGTGCCGTGGATAGGGCAGGAGGAGGGAAGGAGGGCTGAGGAATCGTGGTTTGGGCGGGTTTAGGGGGGGATTTTGGTGTCATAGTGGGTGGTTGTGGGTGTCAATTGGGTGGGGTGTTGCGTATGATCTATGACCGATGGAGCTGCGGATCCGTGCGGTGGTCGTTGGAAAATTGACGATCTCTCCTCCGCAAGAGTGAGACATTCCTGTGGTTGAAGATTTGTTGCCGGTGGAGCTGAGCACGAGTGGTGATGGTGCCGAGATTGCGGTGTTGACTTTGGATCAACCGGGACGGGCTGTTGTGGTGATCGATGAATCGCTTTTGACTCGGCTTGATGCGACGCTGGATACTTTGCCTGGGAACTTGGGTGGGTTTGTGCTTGCTTCTTCTGGGCCGAGGGCGTTTGTGGCGGGGGCGGACTTGAAGGCGATTATGGCGATGGATGATGGGGAATTGCACAAATACCTTGAGTTTGGGGCTCGTGTTTTTCAGAAGATTTCGGACTTGCCATGCCCCACCGCTGCGGCGATTCATTCGACGGTGCTGGGGGGTGGTTTGGAATTGGCCATGCATTGTGATGGATTGGTTGGGCTGGTTGATCCTGATGCCAAGGCGTATTTGGTGGGATTGCCTGAGGCGGGGTTGAAGATTTGTCCTGGGTGGGGTGGGACGAACTTGCTTCCTGCGCGGATTGATGCGAAAGAGGCGATTGTGATGACGGCCAATGGGCGGGCGATGAAGTCGGATGTTGCTGATGAGATGGGGTTGTTTGATGTGACGGTTTCGTCGATGAATGAGTTGGTGCCGGCGGCACGGGCTTGGGTTGGGGCTCAGGAGAGGCCGGTGCGGAATGGGACGCCTTTGCGGTGTATTGATGAATCGAATGCTGGGGCGATGCAGGGGGCGTTGGTTGAGGCGAGGGGGGAACTTGGGACTGAGGAGCATACTGAGCTTCATATTGAAGCGGTGTGTGATGCGGTTGGGGTTGGGATTGCGGATGGATGGGGGGCGGCGATTGCGCGAGAGCGGGATCATTTGGTGAAGTTGCGGCATACACAGCCCGCACAGGATGCGATCAACGCGTTCTTTGATAAAGGCAAGAAATAAGAGATGACAATCACCCGATGAATATGAAAGCTGTTCATCGAGAATTTTAAGGAGTATGTACGATGGCGAAGATTCAGAATGCGGACCTGAAGGAAATGAAGGGTGTCTCGGAACGGGATCGGAAGATGATTGCCGATGCGGAGACTTTGCTTGGGCCTGAGCCATCGGAGATGGGGGTGGTGAAGAACTTTTTTTGGGGGAACTTGCGGGAGGAGTTGTTGTTTCCGTATCCGGAGATGGACAAGGTTTCGGAGACTGAACGGCGGGAGTGCGATGAGTTGGTTGCCAAGCTCAAGACCTATTTGAAAGATGAGCACCCTGCGGTGGAGATCGATCAGGAAGAGTACATTCCGGAGTGGGTGCTCAAAAAGTTGTTTGATCTGGGTGTCCTTGGGATGACGATTCCCAAGGAGTTTGGCGGGTTGGGGATGGGTATTACCTCGTACAACCGAGTGCTTGAGACGCTTGGGTCGCGGTGTGGATCAACGGCGGTTTTGGTATCGGCGCATCAGTCGATTGGGTGCAAGGCGCTGATGTTGTATGGAACTGATGAGCAGAAGAAGGAATATTTGCCGAAGCTGGCCCGTGAGTGGCTAAGTGCTTTTTGTTTGTCTGAGCCCCAGGTGGGGTGTGATGCGGGTGGGCAAGAGACGGTGATAACGGAATCTGAGTGTGGGGAATTTTATATTGTCAATGGGGAGAAGAAGTGGGCGACATCGGGGGCGATTGCGGGATTGTTCACGGTGATGGGCAAGCACATGGTTGGTGGGAAGGAGCGGGTGACGGCGGTGATCTGTACGCCTGATATGGAGGGGGTGGATATTTTCTCGAAGAACCGTTCGAAGATGTGTATTCGGGGGACTTGGCAGGCGCGGATTCGTTTTACGGATGTGAAGGTGCCCAAGAAGAACTTGTTGCACAAGGAGGGCAAGGGGCTTGGGCTTGCGTTGACTTGTCTCAACTATGGACGGTGCACGCTTTCTGCGGGGATGCTTGGGGGGGCCAAGACGGCGATGGATCAGGCGATCAAGTGGTCGCAGACGCGGTATCAGTTTGGGAGGCCGATTGCGGACTTTGAGCTTGTGCAGCAGAAAATTGCCAAAATGTCGGCGCTGTGCTATGCGATGGATTCGATGCTGTACATGACCACGGGGATGCTTGATCGTCATGACGCAGACATCATGCTGGAAACGGCGACTTGCAAAGTATTCTGTTCGGAGATGGGGTGGCGGACGGTTGATCATGCGTTGCAGATTATGGGTGGTGAGGGGACGATGGCCGAGAATGAGTTGGAGCGAATCTTCCGTGATTCTCGGATCAATACGATTGTGGAGGGGGCCAATGAGGTGATGCAGTCGTTTATCTTTGCCTATGGCGGCAAGCAGTTGGCGGAGAAGATGCTTGGGATTAAGGATATGGCGGACAATAAGAAGTTTACGCCGACGATGATTAAGGCCGCGCTTCCGCTTGGGCGAGAAGTGTTTCTTGGGATTCGGAATAAAGCGCCGAGCATGACGAAGCTGCATCCTTCGTTGAGTCCGTATGGGGCTCGGATGTGCCGGTTGATTTCGGAGTTGACTTATCAGTTCAAAGTGATTTCCAAGAAAAAGGATGCGGCGATTGTGACGGCGCAGGTGACACAGGCACGGCTTGCCGATGCGGCGATGTATTTGCATGGGTGGGCGTGTACTTTGTCACGCTTGGATATGGATATTCGAAACAATGAATCGGGGACTGAGTTTGAGCGGAACAAGGCGAGTGCGATTCACTTCTTTGATCTTGCCGAGCTTGCGATTCATGATGCGTTTCGTGGGTTGCATGAGAATGCCGACGACACGATGCTGACGGCGGCTGCGGCGGCTCTTGCGCACTCAAGTACGCTGGATAATGGGTTGTTTGCGATTCCGGAGAGTTCGCCGAGTGCCAAAGGGTCTGGGCGGAAGCTCAAGCAGGATCACATCAAGCAGTTTCCTGGGACTGGACGGGAGAATGTTGGTTCAACTGGCCGGGAACACATGAGCGAGACGATTGAGCAGTTGCACTAGGCCGTGTCTAATGGCTCCAAAATGTCGATCTGTGGTGACCCGGTTCGCCGAACCGGGTCTTTGTTTTCAGTTCATTTGCATAAAAAGAGGACCCGGCTCGGCGAGCCGGGCCACCAAGAACCGAGCCATCAGACACAGCCCAGACCCTCCCTTCCTTCTTTTTTTCTCCAAATGACCGGGGCCTTCAACGGTATCGCTGTGTGTTTTTATCGCCGCCCAAAGTTGTGAAAGTTCCAAGAGCAAACTTGGCCAAGGAAACGATGTCCAATCTGCATCATGAATTTGTGTGATTGCCCGACGCCTTTTTTCAAACCCGCCAACAGGAAGACGGCAAGAAGACACTTTGTCCACTTTCTAAACTAGAAGTTTAGTATGCCAAAAGATTATATTTTTGATTGTTTAAGTGCCCAAATTGCTCTATGCTGTGTGTTCGTGTGCAGAAAAAATCGGCGAATAAGAATCTACAAAATAAGTTGGAGGACTGAATCATGTCAAAAACATTGACTGTAGGAATAGGAATACTGGTTGGGATTTCTTCAATTGCCCAGGTCCATGCTCAGGATTTTACTGAGGACCTCAAACTGACGGCAAGTGATGCGGCAAGCCCGGATCTTTTTGGCTGGTCGGTTGCGATGAACAATGGTGTCGTGGTCGTCGGGTCGCCTCTAGACGACGATCAAGGTTTCAATTCCGGCTCTGCGTATCTTTACGATGCTGCGGCGGGCACGGAACTTCTCAAACTGACTGCCGTTGATGGGGCAGATCGTGATGAGTTTGGTTTTTCAGTTGATATGGCCGATGGCATTGTGGTGGTTGGCGCATACTTGGATGACGATCATGGCTCTGGATCCGGTTCTGCGTATCTATTTGATGCCACGACGGGTATGCAACTGGCCAAATTGACCGCCAGCGATGCAATGGCTGGCGTCAACTTCGGCTGGTCAGTTGCGATTGACGGCGGTATTGTGGCTGTTTCGGCCGTTGGTGACAATGTCTTTGGCTTTGCTTCCGGTTCTGTGTATCTATTCGATGCCGCAACGGGTGTGCAAATTTCCAAACTGGCCCCCAACGATGGAGAAGGTTTTGATTTGTTTGGTTTTTCAGTCGACATCGACGGAGACACCCTGGTTATTGGCGCCCCAGGCGGTGGTGACCAAGGATCTGGTTCTGGATCTGCATATACTTTCAATGCCGCAACAGGCATGCAAATTTCCAAGCTACTTTCCAGCGATGGAGAAACAGGTCATCGGTTCGGTGTGTCAGTTGCAATTGACGATGGCATCGCGGTTGTTGGAGCACCCAGCACAAGAGAGTTCGGACCTGATACCGGCTCTGCATATATCTTTGATGCAATAACAGGCACGCAGTCTGCCAAACTCAACGCCAGTGATGCGACATTCAGAGATGAGTTCGGTACTTCAGTCGGAATTGACAACGGCATCGTGGCTGTTGGGGCTGTTGGCGAGGATGATTTTATGAGTGCTAATTTTGGCACTGCGTATCTTTTCAGTGCTGCAACAGGCGTGCAGATTGCCAGATTCTCGGCCAGCGATGAGGAAATTGGTGACGAACTTGGTTTTTCCATTGGCATTGACAACGGTGTCGTGGTGGCTGGGGCACCTCATAGTGACGATCAGGGTTCGAGTTCCGGCTCGGCGTATGTGTTTGATGTCACTTGCTCGGCAGATTTGACTGGGGACTTTGAACTGAATTTTCTTGATGTCAGCGCATTCCTTGCCGCGTTTGGAAACCAAGATTCAATCGCTGACTTTACTGGTGATGGCCAGTTCAACTTCTTGGATGTGAGCGCATTCCTCCAAGCGTTCGGTGTAGAGTGCCCATAAAGCAGTGAACTGAAAATGAGCTTTGATTTTGACCTGCCCTCGGATATCTGGGGGCGGTGTCACATATTGGGGGGAAAGTGCAAGGGGGTTTACTCCTCTTCCCCATTGCCCGATGCCCTCCATAGACCCCCCCGTTCTAAAAAGTCTGGCACGCCGTTTGTGGTAGACATCTTGCGGATATCTGGTGTTCATGGAGGAACACGGGTATGCCGACAGAGGCCACGGCATGAACTACGGCATTCAAATCTCAGCATCGGGGGCCCTTGCCTCAATGCACAAACAGGACGCACTGACTGGAAACCTCGCAAACCTTGGTACCGCAGGGTTTAAGCCGATCTTTGCAGGCACTCAGTTTCGCCAGGCCGTCCGTCAGGAAGATGGGGTTTTCAACCTCTCAAGCAACGACATGCTCGAACGACTCGGAGCAGGGGTACTTAGTGCGCCCACCCGCATCAATTTTGCGCAAGGCGCCCTCGAAATTACCTCCTCCCCCATGGATGTCGCCATCGACGGCGACGGCTTCTTCGTCATCGGATTCAACGGCGGCCAAGCCCTGACCCGCGACGGTCGTCTGACACTCAACAGCAATGGCACCCTCGTTCAAAGCTCCTCAGGAAAACCCATCCTCGACCCCAGCAACAATCCCATTCAGATCGACCCCGATCAGGGCCCATTGGTCATCCACAGCGACGGGCTTTTGACCCAGAGCGATGTGGCGATCGGACAGTTGGCAATGGCCGATGTGGCTGATCGCAGTATTTTGACCAAGCATGGTGAGGGGCTCTTTGTCTCCAAGTTTGGCACACCACTCAAACTCGTCGATGGGCGTGGATCAATTCAACAATTTGCCTTTGAGGGCTCAGGGGTCAACGAAATCGACGCGATCATGAAGATTCAGAGTGCTGCCCGATCGGCACAGGGGAATATCGGGATGATCGACATGCAGAACCGGATGATGGACAAAGCCATCAACACCTTTGGACGCATCGCCTAAGGCGATTGATTGAGTATAGGAGATTTTTTACTATGGCCATTATCGCGATGCAATCAGCGGCGTCTGGACTCCGGGCACTCAACACCCGGCTCGATGTCACCGCCAACAACCTTGCCAATGTCAATACCGAGGGTTTTAAGGCCTCGCGAGTGAACTTTGAAGACCTGCTCTACATCGAACGGGCCCAGCCCGGTGTCGAGAACGCCAATGGTGATCAACGGCCGACGGGTCTGTATGTCGGGCTTGGTGTTCGAGCGGCGGGGACTCAGCAGGATTTTTCTCAGGGGCCTCCGATTCCTGGGAACGGGCCTTTGGATATGTATATTGAAGGGCGCGGGTTCTTTCAGGTTCAGGTTGAAAATGATTTGGGACAAAATGGGATTGCCTATACACGAGCGGGAAACTTTGTTCTCAACTCTGTCAATGAGGTTGTCCTTGCCAACTCTGATGGTCGGCGACTCCAGCCCAGCATTACGATCTCGGCGGATGCGGATGATTTTTCGGTTGATGCGACGGGGCAGATCTGGGAGAGTATTCCGGGTCAGGCCGTCCCTCAACTTGCTGGTCAGGTGCAATTGGCGATCTTTATCAATCCAACTGGTTTGTCACAAGTGGGCACCAATCTTTGGGTTGAATCGGCCGCTTCGGGGACTCCGATTACGAACAATCCGGGGACGCTGAACTTTGGCACGATCCGTGGGGGAATGCTTGAGGGATCCAATGTTGATCCGGCAATAGAACTGATTGAACTGATCCGTACACAGCGGGCCTTTGAAATGAACTCTCAGTCGATCCAGGCGGCCGACGAGACGCTCCGCTCGATTGCACAACTCAGACGATAACTCTTAGGTAGCAATCCATTAGGTAGCAATCCATGACTCGCACACTCAACTACACACGGACAACAATACTGATGGCCCTTGTGGTGATGGTGTTGGCTTCGTGGGCTCAGGGGGATGTTTCTACCATTACCCTCAAATCCACCGTCCGCATCAACAACAACGAGCCCATCACCCTGGCACACATCGGGACCATCCAAGGCGACCAGGCCAAGGAACTGGGTCAACTCATCATTGACCCGCTTATCAAAGGCCAAGATGGACTCTGGCAGCACCTCAATGCCAATGATCTTCGGAATCTGATCGAACAAGAGCCCGGCTTCCATGCTGGGTCGGTCATTATTCATGGCAACAGCGTCCATCTTCGTCGAACCAATCACATTGCTGTTCCAACGACTTCACCTTCTGCGACCAAAGAATCCGAGCAAGCCGAGGAGCAACCTCAAGGGCCGACGGTTCGTGGGCACATCGAGCGTTGGATTCGTGATCGGTATCAGGTAGGTGACGACTTGCTCAAAATGACATTCCGCGATTCTGACGAGAGTTTTCTCTCTATTTCGTCAGAGGGTCGGCTGATTGAAATTCGGGAGATTTCCAAGCGTGGGCGTGTGTCGGTTCGGGTGGTTATTTACGATGGTTATGAGATCATTGATGAGCGGGCATTGATTTTTGATGTTGAGATTTTTCGGCCTTTGCTTGTTGCTCGGGTTCGGATCAATCGGGGTACGATTCTCGATGAATCACACTTCATGACCGAACGGCGATGGGTGCTCCCCGATGAACACGCTGCCAATCCTGAACAAGCCATTGGTATGGCGATTTCGACGACCATCAACCCCGGTCAACTTCTCAAAATCCAGCATATTGAGCTTCCATTGGTTATTCGTCGGGGCGACATTGTTTCGGCCAAGTCTATTGCTGGTTCGGTTGTTGTGACGGTGCGCGGGCGTGCCAAGGGCAATGCTCGGCAAGGCGAGATTGTTGAGATTGAATCCATGAACCGCCAGAACACATTCACCGCACGAGCCATCGACAAGGGCAAGGCCCTGATTATTCGTGATACGCCACCCATTGGAGATTGATATGAAATCTTATTTTCTCACCATCATGACCGTTCTCCTTGTGATCTTTGCATCACACTCGGCAAGGGCCCAGAGTTTGTACCTGACGGCTGAGGATACGCATACAACCCCGAACGCTTCGAGTGCCCCTGTGATTTATCTTGAAGATGTGTCGCTTACCTTTATTCCCGAACCCGAAATTCGTACCTATCAAGAACACGACATCATCACGATCATCATTGACGAGGTTTCATCCCAGACCAGTTCGCAATCCCTTGAAACAGAAAAAGAAGCTCGAAATCGTATTGAACTCAACGCCATGGTTGACTTGCTCAAACTCGCCGAGCTTCGATTACAAACCAATCCAAGGTTCAGCAATGAGTCATTGCTCGATGCAAGAGGACGCCGAGAGTTTACTGGCGAAGGCGACTACGAACGCAAAGACCGATTCAGCGCACGCATCACCGCGACTGTTCTTGAGGTCAAACCCAATGGGACGCTTGTGCTTCAGGCGACCAAACGGATCGAAAAGGATGAAGAAATCCAGACCCTTGTCATCGCTGGGCTTGCTCGAAGTGAAGATGTGACCGTACAAAATACCATTTTGTCGAGTCAACTTGCCAATCTTTCACTGGCTGTTGAGAACGAGGGCAACTTGAAGAAGGCCGCGGAAAAAGGGATCATCACTGAGTTCTTTGATATGCTTTTCGCCTTCTAAATCAGCAACATACCTGCATTTGGCAAATCC
>JALSHW010000298.1 GCA_026982035.1 Phycisphaerales bacterium
GGGGGGGGGGTTGAGCCGGATCCGGTGCGGGCGGCCCATGAGGCCGAGCTTGGTGGGGCCGATTCGATTACGGTTCATCTGCGGGAAGATCGCAGGCACATCATGGATCGAGATGTCCGATTGCTTCGTCAATTGGTCAACATCAAGTTGAATCTGGAAATGGCGGCGACTGAGGAGATGGTGGGCATTGCGCAAGAGATTGGGACTCACACGGCGATGCTGGTTCCTGAAGGGCGACAGGAAGTGACCACGGAAGGGGGGCTGGATGTTCTTGCTCAGCAAGAATCACTCAAGAGTGTGGTGGCTCGGCTCAAGGAATCGGGGTTGGTTGTGAGTGCGTTTATTGATCCTGAGTTGTCGCAAGTTGATGCGGCTGCGGAGGTTGGGTTCGATGTGTGCGAGATTCATACTGGGCCGTATGCGCGTGCATTCCACGAATCTGGGGGCGATCTTCGCAAGCCGGTGTTGGTTGATGCGATTGAACAGGTGCGGGCGGCGGGTGTGCGTATCGGTGAGCATGGGATGCGGTTTAATGCTGGTCATGCGCTGAACTACCACAATGTCGGGCATATTGCTTCATTGCCTGCTGTGGATGAGTTGCATATTGGACATTCGATTGTTTCGCGTGCGGTGTACATTGGATTGCGCAGTGCGGTGGGTGAGATGAAGGCGTTGATGATTCAGGCGTGTGTGGAGTAGGCGGTTGTTTTTTTAGTCTGTATTGGGTGTGATCCCTGACATTGTGCAGAGATGCGGTGTAGATGATTTATTTTGCGCTTTGATTGTGCGAAAAATATGATATGATCTTTCCTTATGCCGCGTCGGAAGAAGACCAATACGGGTGAGTCGGGACTCAATCGACGGGCTGGTTCTCAGGTGGAGCCAGGCCCATTTGAGAGTCATCAATCTGCGTTGGCGTATTTGAACTCCAGTGTCAATTTTGAGCGTGTTCGCCCTCAGGCCATCAAGCCCGAATCTTTCAAACTCGACCGGATGCAGGCGTTGGTCGAGGAACTTGGTGATCCACATCTGGCGGTCCCTTGTGTTCACATTGCTGGTTCCAAGGGGAAGGGTTCGACTTGTGTGATGCTTGAGAGTTGCCTGCGATCCAGTGGCTACACCACGGGGCTCTTTACCAGCCCGCACCTGGTTGATGAACGCGAGCGCATCCGAATCAATGGTGTGATGATCGATGAATCGAGCTTTGACGACGCACTGGCTTTGTGCAAGGATGCGGCGATCAAAATCGCCAAAGAACATGGCCAGGCGACCTATTTTGAGTTGTTGACGGCGTTGGCTTTTGTTATTTTCGCTCAGCAGGCGGTGGACTTGGTGATTCTGGAAACCGGGCTCGGGGGGCGACTTGATTGCACCAATGTCGCCAAGCCGGTGGTTGTTGGGCTGACCAATATTCAGCTCGAGCACACCGATGTGTTGGGTTCAACGCTTGTTGAGATTGCTACGGAGAAAGCCGGGATTATGAAGTCGGGGGCGACGGCTTTGAGTGTGCCGCAATCTGAGGAGGTCATTGAAGTTTTTCGATCCATCGCTGATGGAATCGGATGCAAGTTGTCGGTGCTTGATGCTGACATTTTGTATTCCAGTCGGTTTCAATCGGCAACAAATCGTGGGCCTCATCCAAAGGTGTGTGTTGGGCAAGGCGATGGGTGTTTTGAACACATGTCGGTGCCGTTGCTCGGCGAGCACCAGGCCCAGAATTGTGGGCTTACGCTGGCGATTATTTTGGAACTGCGAACACATGGATTTGATCTTCCGGAGCATCAGGTCATCATGGGTTTGGAGAACACGCCTCGTGATGGTCGGCTCGAACAGGTCAATGATCGTCCGCGGGTGTTCGTTGACGGGGCTCATACGCCTGAGAGTGTGCGTGAAACGCTCAAGGCGGTGGCTCAGCAGATGGAGTTTGATTCATTGGCGGTGGTGTTTGGATGCAACAGCGACAAGCGTTGTGAGGAGATGGTCAAGGAGCTTAAGACGCGGGCCGACAAGGTGATTTTTACGCGGGCTCTTTCCAACAGCAGGTCGATTGATCCAGAAACTTTGGCCGAGTTGTATACTGAGATGTCGTATAAATCATGCGAGTCGTATGCGGATCCAACTTTGGCGATTCGTGCCGCGGGTAAATCACTTGGTCCCAATGACATGATTTTGGTTTTGGGAAGTTTTTATCTTGCGGGGGAAGTCAAATCACTCTTCAATGCCAAGGCGATGGCTTCCAAATAAACGCCCAATACGCCAATTTCGTATCTTTCACTTCCCTTTCCTGATCTCTTTGTCAAAGAGACGGCTACATTTTGAGGGTCTGTTGCCTTGATGGGCTCTTTTTGGGCGATTCTTTGGCTTGGGACTGATATATTGATTCAGAAAAACAGGAGATTCTGAAAATGTTTGACACCATCAAAGTCGGTTCACGGTCCAAATCCAAATCCAAATCACTCGTCGTTGGGATGTTCAAAGGGCAATCGCTCGATGCGGCGACCAAGGGCCTTGACATCGACGGCTCCATCGTCGCGGCGACCAAGCGGTCCGAATGCACCGGCGAGGCCGGTTCGATTGTTCAGGTCTATCCATCCAAGGGCTACGACCGCGTGTTTATTGTTGGGCTTGGAGACAAAGCGGATTTTGAGGTTTCATTGCTTCGCAATGCTGGTGGTGCGTTGGGTCGAGTGTTGAGTGCCGCCGAGATCAACTCGGTTGAGTTTGCCCTCAGCGGGGCGATGGGCAAGTTGTCCAAGAAATCTCAGGTCCAGCCCTTTGATGCTGGGGCGATGCTTGGCGAAGGTCTTGGGTTGGTTTCATGGTCTTATGAGAGTCTTCGTGGCTCGGCGACCACCGTTTCCAAAAAGCCAACGCTTACCGTCACTGGCAACCACAAGAAGTTCGATGATGGACTGACCCGTGGGCTCGGCATGGCTGAGGGGTCCAACATTGCGCGGACACTTTCCCAGACTCCGCCAAACATTGCGACTCCGATGTGGCTTGCTAATGAATGTAAAAAGCTCGCCCGCAAGTCTGGCATGAAATGCACGGTCTTTCGTGGAAAAAAACTGGTTGATGAACAATTTACGGGACTCATCAATGTCGGTAAAGCCAGCGAAAACCAGCCCTGCATGGTCCGGTTGGAATACACGCCCAAGAGTGGCAAATCCAAAGCGCCCATCGTCATCGTTGGCAAGACCATCTCCTATGACTCTGGCGGACTTTCGATCAAGATCAGCGGCGGCATGGTCGGCATGAAACGGGACAAAGACGGTGGCTGTGGCGCGATTGGTGCGATGCACATCATTGCCAATGTTCTCAAACCCAATCGGCCTGTGATTGCGTTGTTGATGTGCGCTGAGAACGCGATTTCTGACGAGGCCTACCGTCCCGATGATGTCATCGAGTTCCGCAATGGTGTGACGGTTGAGGTGACCAATACTGATGCTGAGGGTCGTTTGGTGATGGCCGACGGTTTGTGCTGGGCGTGTGAAAAAGAAAACCCAGAGTTTGTCGTTGATATTGCGACGCTGACGGGGGGCGTGGTTGTGGCGTTGGGTTCTCCGTATGCTGGGATTTGGTCCAATGATGATTCGTTGATTGAGACATTTAATGCCGCTGCTGATGCGTCGGGCGAGCGTGTTTGGCGTTTGCCGCTCCATGCGGAATACAAGGCGATGATGAAATCGCCGATTGCTGATATTGTCAACAGTGCTCCGATCCGCGAGGCCCATCCGATTCAGGCCGCGGCGTTCCTCGAACACTTTGTTGAAGAAGGCGTCAAATGGGCGCATGTTGATATTGCAGGCACCCATGCGACCAAGTCGGTTAGGGGCCCATTCAATCCGGGTCCGACTGGCTTTGGGGCTCGATTGCTGGCTGAGGTTGTTGAGCGGAGCTAGTTCTTGAGCGGAGCCAAAGGATGCGGGACGATTTATATGATGTGATGGCCACGGTCGAGGATCGGTTTTGGTGGTTTGTCGCTAAGCGGCGGATTGTTCGGAATCTGATTCATCGGTATGGGCCTGATACCCAGACACACGATCAGGGTTCAAAGCCCGTGTTGCTCGACATTGGGTGCGGGACGGGTGGGTTGCTTCGGGATATGGCTCAGGAGTATGAGGTTCGTGGGCTTGATTCTGCTGAAGCGGCCCGCAAGGTGTGCCTTGATCGTGGATTTGAAGTCCAATCGTGCTGGCTCCCTGATGACATTCCTGTTGATGAGGGGTCCTTTGATGTGTGTGTGATGAGCGATGTGCTTGAGCATGTTGAGCAGGACGCCGATTCGGTTGAGGCGGCCGCCAGTCGGCTCAAGTCGGGGGGGATATTGGTCTGTACCGTTCCGGCTCATATGTGGCTCTGGACCAAGCGCGACGAAGCGCACCATCATTTCCGTCGGTACAACCGGAAGCGGTATGAGGGGATTTTTGCTGATGCAGGTCTGGAGCCCGTTGTGGTGTCGTGGTACATGTCGCATTTGTTGCCGATCATGATCGTGCAGCGTGTGGTGGTTCGGGTTCTGGGAGACAAGGGGAACGATGATTTGACAGTTCCGGCGGCTCCGGTGAACTGGGTGTTGAAAAAAATCTTCGCCTCAGAGCGATTTTGGATCGGTCGATTTCCAATGCCCTTTGGCGCGAGTTTGATTTCGGTGCATCGCAGAGTTCAATAGGCGATCCAGCCCTGAATCAGCTTGAGCATCCGCAGGAGGATTCACCAGTCGAAGAGCAGCATCCGCTTTTTGTCGGGGCATCGATGCGGTGGGTGTCGATCCATTTGCGGGCTTTGAGCCCAAGGGCCCATGCCATGAGCATGATGAAGATGACCGCTCCGATGCCTTTGATGCTCAACAGGGGGACGAGGTGTTCGTGCATATGGGCCATGCCCGCTGTGTTGACCATGCCTTCAAAGAATAGATCAAAGAGAATCCCAGCCCCCAGTGCGATCACTGCGATGACGCCAAGATAGATTACCAAGGCCTTGACCCCAAGGTCTTTGATGAGCCAACTCATTGTTGCGACATTGGTCGCGGGTCCAGAGAGCAGCAACACCAAAGCCGCCCCTGGTGAGAGCCCGGCAACCACCAACGAAAATGCCAGGGGTGTCGAGCTGGTTGCACAGATATAGAGTGGAATCCCCACCAGCAGCATCACGAATTTGGGCCAAAGGCCAGAGCCCACATGCTCTTCAAACCATCCCGGAGGCACCGCCGCTCCGATGACTGCGGCCATGATGAGCCCGACACTGAGCCACATCGCCAGGTCGACGAGCATCACCGCAAAGCCATACCGAAAGGATTCTTTGGTCGCTCCCACAAACCCAAGCCCCGTCTTCTGAGGCGTCGAAGAGCAGCACGACCCGTCACTGGCGGCGGGCTCTTCTTTGGGAGCCGATGATGAACAGCATGAGTTGGCGGCGGGTTTGGGCTTTGATGAACAGCATGAACTGGCCGGGGGTTCTGGTTTGGATGAACAGCATGATCCGGTTGTTTTCTTGTCGGTCTGGGCCACGACCGCATCAGCATCGTCGGCGTTGGTGATGGAAAGCCCAATGGCGTTTGGATCATCAGTTGAATTGGATTTGGTTTTTGGATCGGATTCGTTTTCGTTCCGGTGGGTCAGGTCAATCAGGATTCCTGCGACCAATCCTGTGAAGACCGCGATCACTGGCCGGGCCAGTGCAAAGAAAGGGCCAAACAGGCCCCAGGTGAGCGGGATTGATTCTTCGCCGGTTTGGGGCGTTGAGATGGCGAAGGCCGCGCTGGCGCCTTTGGTGGCACCTTGTTTGCGAAGCCCGGCTGCCACTGGAATCACGGCACAGGAGCATAAAGGCAGCGGGATTCCCAAGAGCGATGCCTTGGCGATGGGGATGATCCCCTTGCCGCCGAGGTGCTTGAGCATCCAGTCCCGAGGCACCAGCACATGGACCACTCCAGCGAGCAGGAACCCGAAGATCAGCCAGACGGAGGATTCGGTGAGAATCATCCACAATTCGTTGAAGAAGCTTTCGAAAAAATCCATGTCCAAGTGTAGCAATCAATTGGGCGATTCTATTCCCGATTTATCGCCGTCGTCGGGCAAAGAGGTACACGCCACCGATCACCATGCCCATCGCTCCAGGAGCGGGGACGATGGTCACTGTATCGACGGTGCCCATCACGATTGGAAACAGAAGGGGATTTTGGTCAGAATTGGCCCCGGCGTTGCGTGCCCAGGTGAAATCGTTGATGTTGATGGAAGTTGGAAGTTCGTGAGCCAATGGCGTTGATCCATCCATACCCAGTCCTGCGGAGACGCCGATAGCGTCAACAAAGCCGCTGAAACCAAGACTCCCGCTCGAAACACCATCAGACGAAATAACAATCTGGATCCGGTCAAAGTCCACCCGTGTCGATCCGAGCATGGCGTAGGAGTTTGTGCCACTTATTTCCCAGATGGTGCTCAATCCAGTGCTGGAGGTCGGGGCGGTGCTGATGTCATATTCAAAGTGATAGAACAGCGAATCTCCTGCACTCAAGCCAACAAACGGAAACATATCCGCCCCCGAAAATTCGGACCCGAAATCAGTAATGACTCCGGTGCTTTCAAAGGTGTAGGTTTGGGCCAGCGCATTGCAGGTGGCCAAGGCAATAACGGTTCCAGCGGCGAGTCGGGCATGGTTCATTCTTGAATCTCCATATTTTTTGTTCATATGTGACGATTTGGACACCCTGATCGTGTCTTTCCAACCTCAATGGTACTGCCAAATGGGGTGATTTACAATGAAATAATCACGAATGCGGCTGCATTGTGTGTCCGGTTTGCTCCTAGCATTGCCCAGAAATCCACTTGAGGACCCAGAATATGCCATACACGCTGACTCCAGATACCGGGATCGACCCAAACATCGAGAACATCGACTACCTCAAAGACCATGTCGATACCGGCGACCGCTGGGTTCTTAATTTTGGGCCTCAGCACCCAGCGACCCACACCACGCTTCGTTTGGTTTTGGAACTCGATGGCGAGCGTGTTGCCCGTTGTACGCCTCATATCGGGTACCTTCATTCTGGGTTTGAGAAACTCGCCGAGCATCTTGATTACAACCAGTATGTGACGATCGTCTCGCGGATGAACTACCTGTCCTCGATTTCCAACGGCATCTGCTGGCATCACACTGTTGAAAAACTCTTTGGCATTGAAATTTCCACCAAATGCAAAGTCCTCCGTACGATCATGGCCGAGCTTGGTCGGATTCAGGATCACCTGTTGTGTGTCGGGGCTGCGGGTCTTGATGTTGGTGCGATCACTGGGTTCCTCTACGCCTTCAATCCGCGCGAGCATATTTATGACATCATGGACTATGCCGCCGGACAACGGTTCCATCCGGATTGGTCAAGAGTGGGGGGGGTTGTCAAAGAAATCCCAGACGAAGAGGTCTTTGTCCGCATGGTCAAGCAGTTTCTTCATGGCGTGCTCGAACAAGCCGTCGACGACCTGATGAATCTCGTTGAGCGCAATCGCATTTTCATGGATCGCACCCAAGGCATCGGGGTCATCACCCACGACGAAGCCATCGCCTACAGCGCCACAGGCCCCATCGCCCGTGGCTCTGGGGTCAAGCGTGATCTCCGCAAGGATGAACCTTACCTGTGTTATGCCGACAATTGGGATGGCGACGGGGCACGGGCCGTCAAGTTTGATGTGCCCATTGCTCGTGATGGGGATTCGTACTGTCGTTTTTTGGTGCGGATCGAAGAGATCAAGCAGTCGGTGCGCATCATCGATCAACTTATTGATCGGATTCCAGAAGGTCCGACGGATGTTTTCGCCGATGAAAAAATGACCAAGCCGCCCAAGCAGGATGTCTATGGCTCGATCGAAGGACTCATCCAGCATTTTGAACTCATCATGACCAATCGAGGATGGGACGCCCCCATCGGCGAGGTTTACGGTGCCCACGAAACCGCCAACGGCGAACTCGGCTACCACATCGTCGCCGACGGCAGCAAATGTTCTTGGCGAGCCAAGACCCGTCCGCCGAGTTTCATCAACTATTCATTGATCCCCAAGATGCTTGAAGGGCATATGCTCGCGGATTTGGTGGCGGTGATGGGTTCGCTCAACATCGTTGCCGGGGAATTGGACCGATAATACTGGCTTGGTTTGATTTTGGGCTGCAATACGACATTTTTCTGGCCCTGCATATCTCCAGTGCAGATTTGGATGTTTTCGATTGCAACAGCGTACTGAATAAGGTATATTCATTTTCTGTGTCGTTGGTGTTCGGATATGTTCAACCTCTTGAGTGGAGATCAAGAAATGCGGTGTTTTCAAATATGTATGGCGGTGCTTGTGGGATTGGTGCCGGTGGCACAGGCGGAAATTCTCGAAATGAGGTATTTCGCATATGGCACAGAGCTCAGGGAAGAAACATTGGCGTTTGATGTCCTCACCGGCAGGGGGAGTGGGATGCTCGAAGTTATTCTGATCTGGGACACCGAGGCGCCACCGACAGCAACCGACACCTTTCCGATCTTGGACTACACCATCACATTCCACGACCTCACTCCAAATCCTGAGGACAATATCGTGTTTACTCCTGAAAACGGAGGTGATCTTGAGTTTCGTTTGGGCGGTACCGAACCATTCCTTTGGGTTGAAAAATTTATACCCTTTTCCCCTCCTGGTTCTGGCGGGGTTGTCTTTTCCATACGGTTCTATCATTTGCAGAATGTGTTTTTCTCCGGCATGACTTCGATGCCGGATGATCCACTGGAATATGCAGTGAACCTGAATTCAGCACAAGCGCTTGAATCATCGTTTCAATGGAACAACCTCAGTCCAACAAGACCCACGATGGGTGGGGACAGTTTCGGTCGCGACTGTACCGTAGGCACACTGGCCCGCTACACCGTCACTGTTCACACTCCCCCGCCACCAGAGCCCTGCTCGCCAGCGGACATGAATGCCGATGGAAGTTTGAATTTCCTTGATGTCTCAGAGTTCCTCAATGTCTATGGCGATGGATGTCCATAAACAATCCAGCCCGGCTTTGATGCGTACAGTCTGATCATGATCAGACCGAGCGACCAACTTGTGCGTATGACGGTTCTTGTGACCATCATGGTGTTCATGGTGACCATTTTGACTGGCTGTTCGGTCAATCCGACCTACACCGTCCGCGTCATCAATGATTCTCGAACCACCCTCAACGCCCGGATCGAGCATCGGCCCAAGTTTGCCGAGCCCGTGATGCTCGAATCCATCAACATCAAGCCCGGCCAAGAACACACCTTGGGGCCTGTCGAATCTCCTCCATTGGAACGGGTTGTTCTGCTTATTGGGGGTTCCTCGGCTTCGATCTCGGCTCCGGAATCTTTCGTCATCAAACGCGGCTCGTACACGGCCAGAATCTCAAGGGGCACTTCCACAAGTTGGACACCCTTTGAAGTCAGCTTGCTCAAAGACTGATGGGCAGCGGCGTTCAATGCCCCTACGATCCACCGTCTCGAACCCACAAGGATTCCCAATGCCC
>JALSHW010000299.1 GCA_026982035.1 Phycisphaerales bacterium
ATCATTGGACAAACTCGGATGATGCGCGTGTTGCTTGTCGTGGTTGTTGTTGGGTCGGCCTTGTTGCCTGGTGGGTGTTCTACATCCTCATCATCCACCCCCACCAACCCACCCACCACTCGGACCGCTCCAGTGCAGCGATTTGTGGCCGAGCGTGAACGGTGGTCGTATATGGGCAATGATGGGTGGACTTATTACACGCCCAGCGCGACGATTCACACGACCATCACCGACCGCCTGATGCTCATCCGCATTCCATCGTTTGTCGAGCTTGCCCAAGTCCATGCGCGTACGGCCATGACGATGTTGCCGCCGACCGATGAACCAGTGACGACCTTTCTGCTCGGGTCGCGCTCGCAGTGGGCAACGATGACCAAAAAACTTTTGAAAGATCGAGCGGGTGTGTATCTGTCCATCGAGCGAGGCGGGTTTAGCATTGGATCGACCGGGGTGTATTACGATCTTGGGCCTCGCGATTCGTTTACAATTGCCGCCCATGAGGGCTGGCATCAATACGCCCATTCG
This sequence comes from Phycisphaerales bacterium, assembly GCA_026982035.1. Lineage (GTDB taxonomy): Bacteria > Planctomycetota > Phycisphaerae > Phycisphaerales > UBA1924 > UBA1924. Next base: position 526 of record JALSHW010000299.1, read on the forward strand.
GTGATGGTCGATCGGCTGCCGGTGTGGCTTGATGAGGGGATCGCGTGTTATCTTGAAGGGTTTCGGTGGGATGAGATTGAGCCCGATACGCCGAGGTTTTTGCCTTGGGCGAATCTTGAGCGGTACGACCAGTTGCGAAAGGCCCATGCGAGTGGTTCGTTGATGTCGTTGCATACGCTGGTGAGCAATCGGCCTCAGGATTTGATGGCGACCGACCAAGGCGGCGGGCGTGTGTTGACCTACTACGCCCAGCACTGGGCGTTGGTGCATTTCTTCCGGGAATATCAGGGCGGGCGATACGCCAGTGGTCTTGGTCAAGTGCTGCAACTGGGTGTCCAAGGCCAACTGCTCGATGCGATGGATCCCAATGACGCCCGAACCATGCGGATGCGTCGATCCGGGGCTGGGGTGCTTTCGATCATTGCTCCAGGGGTCCCCCTGCGAGAACTGGATCGGCAGTATCAATCGTTTGTCAACGACATCGTGCGGCCGGGCGGACGCAATGCGATGCTCAATGGGGAATCGCCGATTTAGTTTTTCGTTTTTCGTTTTTCGTTTTGGTCAGGCAAATCCGATTCGATGCCAAGATAGGGCAAGACCCGTTCGGTGATTCTTCGGACGACCGGGCCTGCGACGCGCGATCCGTAATGTCGTCGCTCACGAATCTGCTCTGGACCCGGATCATCAATCACGACCAGCACCACAATCTCAGGCACACCAGCAGGGGCCGCGGCGATGAAGCTCGTTGTGTACTGCTTGGCAAAGTAGCCCTTGGCGTTGTTGGGCCGGCGCATGCCTTGGGGCGGGATGCAGGGGATGTAGGCGGTGCCGGATTTACCGAACATGCTGTAGTTGGGGGCCGGTGCTTGGTTGGTTGAGCGATCTTTGTCGTCCATGTGTTGGACGACCATGGACATTGGGCCTCGGGCGCGGAGGGCGACTTGTGGATCAAAGACCCGTTCGACGATGATTTCGTCTTTGGTCAGTCCGGGTCGATCATCGCGTCCGGCGGCCGTGAGTCGGAGTTCTGGCAATGTTCCCGCCATGTCACCATGACGCGCAAAGACTGAAAACGCCCGCACCATCTGCACCGGAGTGACGGCCACTTCATAGCCCATGCCCACTGAAGTCTGTGTCCATTTGGACCAATTTTTCTTGCTGGTCACCAAGCCGGGCTCTTCGCCCATGATGCCCAGCCCAGATTTGTTTCCAAAGCCAAGAGCCCGAACAGTCTGGCGAAGGGTGTTGTGGTCGAGTCGTTCGGTCGCGATGGCCATGCCCATGTTGGAGGAGTATTCCAGCACACCATCCCAACTGAGTTCCTTGCGGTAGGTGACATCAGTCAGCGACCGACCGGGATAGGGCTGAAAATAGTTGACATCGAACTGGAGTGTTTCGTCGTCTGGAAGAAGCCCCTTGGTTTTGGCAATCGCCCAGACAAAGGGTTTGAAGGTCGAGCCCGGTTCGTAAAGGTCGCGGACGGTTCGATTGCGGGTGAGTGCTTCATCGACCCCTCGATGCGGGTCTGGCTCCAGAACACGCCAACGCGGGCGGTCAGATTTATCGGCAAGTGTGGCGGCGGGTTCATCGCCTTTTGGATCGTACCACGGAAAATCTTCGAGTCCTTCAATCTCGCGGATGATGTCGGCCATGGCGAGGACTTCACCAGTGTGTGGATTGATAACCACCGCACGGGCTCCGGCTGAATCTGCATTTTCAGCACCAATGGCGAGTTCTTCGAGCACAATCCGCTGGATTTCAAGATCAATCGAGAGACGAACATTGTTTCCGTGTTGTTCTTCTTTCCAGTCGCCTCGTTGAACCCAGAGCGGCCCGCCGCTGGCATCGCGGACATAGGTGAGCGAGCCGTCGGTTCCTTCGAGTTGTTCGTGGAACATGTATTCAGCGCCGAGAATTCCGACGCGCTCGGTGGCTTGGTCTGTTGGGAATCCGAGTTTGCCAACGAGTGAGCCAACGAGTGGTGCGTCGCTGGTTTGACGAATCTGATGTTCTTCAAGGTTGATGCCTGAGAGTTTTTTTTCTTTGATCAGGACTCGAATGGCTTGGGCCGTCTCAACATCGATCAAATCGCTGATTGGAAAGTATCGGCTCAATTGCGGTCGTTTGCGTGGGTGTCCATCTTCGTCGAGTTCTGGTTCCAACCCTTGGGCGGCCCGTTGATCCATCCGCTCGATGATCTGGGCCCGTCGTTTGTTTTCGAGAATCGCTCCGATGATCCGTGAACCGAGTTCTCCGGGATTCACCGACAAGGCCTGGGACAATCCCAAGATCGCTTGATCGAGTTTCGGCTCGATGGTGGTTGGATCAACGATGACCCGATGGGCAACGCGGGTCGTTGCCAGGACTCGGCCTCGACGATCGAGCAGGTCGCCTCGGGTTGAGCCGAGTGTGTGGGTTGTGGCACGGGGATAAATGTGATTGGTCAGCGGATCACTCGGAAAAATCTGCAACTGGGCCACTCGGACAAGCACCACGAGCAAGGCCGCGACGACAACGAATCGAAAGACGATCACCACACGATTGAACTGCACATCATGGCTTGGCTCAATCACAACACTCATTGTTGAATCTCATCATCAAGCACATACACGCGCGTTCCATCGTCGAGGGTCCAGTAGTGTGGCTCGGCTTGGATTGGATCGGCTTGGACTTGGACCTGAACTTGGGCCTGGACTTGGGCCTGGACTTGGACTTGGGCATCATTTGTGTCATCAACCGATGATTCAAAATCAACCGGATCAAACAGATCAATGCGGCGTTGGGTTTGATCAACCATGACCGAGTCGATCTCTTGACCAAGCATGGCACGGATCTGATCTGGGGTCACGGATTGGGCGATCTGCATCCGGAGTTCCATGGATTTCTGATCCAGCACCCGCGCCCGCAAGCGTGACTGGGTCATCTCGTTGGACGCGACCAATCTGGACTGACGAACCGAAAGGACTCCGATCCCGGTCGAACCAAGCGCGAGGATCAGCACAATCAACTTGACGAACATATCTGGCTCCGGCTGATTGAACGAACTGACAACACGATCACTTGGTTGGAATCTTGAGCGTCATGCCCACACGAATATCGTTGGCATCGTCAAGCCCGTTGAGGGTGACGATCTCGTGCATCCGTTTGGATGTGCCGAGGAACTTGATTGAGATTTCACCGAGCGTATCGCCTGAGGCAACGGTGTAGGTCTTTGGATTCTTGATCGATGGCTGTGGCTTGGGCGCACTTGCTCTTGCCACCGGCGTCGGTGTAGATACGCGAGCGTTGCTTGGGAGGGTGAGTGTCATGCCTGGGTTGATGATGCCGTCGGGGCCGATGAGTTTGGCGTTGAGTTTCTGGATTTCAGTCCAACGGTTGCCATCACCAAGGGCTTTGACGGCGATGCGATAGAGCGAATCGCCTTCCTGAACGGTGTAGGTTTGTTGTTCGATGGATCCGAGTGGTCGGGACTGGCTTGCCAGTGCTGGGGCGCGGAGTTCTTCGATGGTTTTGCTGAGCCCGTTTGAAAATCCGTTGGAGAGTTCGTCGAAGAGTGAGCCGGTGCGGTTTGACCCGTTGGCGATGACGACTGGGCCGGTTGGCTGGGCCTGTTGCTGGGCCTGTTGCTGGGCCTGTTGATTTTGTTGCGGCATGGCCTGATCGATCGCGTTGTTGATGCGGTTGCGATCCGTGCCTGGAAGTTGGGCAATGGGCTGGCGACTCTGGGCATCGAGCCGATCATGATCCATCGTGTTGGCTTGAGAAAAATGATCACTCACAAGCACCCCGACAACGAGGATCAACACAAAACTGAGGATGAGTGCGAGTTTGCTTTCTCTGGTCACGGCCGAATCCTTGGCTAAGTACATAGACAGACAACCAACTTCATAACAAGAAGACGCAATCCTTCACGCTTCTCTTGACGCTTCAAACTGGGATCACTCGGCCTTTGAACCAAGCACCCGACACACACGCATCTTGGCTGAACGCGACCTCGGATTGCCCGCGATCTCTCGTTCATCAGCCCCAACGGGCTTGCGCGTAATCAACTCGACGAGCCCGTCGGTGTTCATCCGGACAAACGATTGTTTGACCGGACGATCTTCCAGCGAGTGGAACGCGATAATCGCGATCCGGGTGCCGTCGTTGAGCCATCCTGAATCCCCTGACTGCACTTTCTGAGCCCCGAACTTCACGGAACGCAGGAGTGATTCGAGCGAACCCAGTTCATCGTTGACCGCGATTCTCAGCGCCTGGAAGGTGCGGGTTGCGGGATGGATGGGACTGCGTTGCCCTTTGGAATACGGAACGGCCGAACGAACAAGATCGGCAAGTTGATCAGTCGTTTCTATCGGCGCAAGTTCTCTTGCTTCAACAATCTTTGATGCGATCCGTCGAGCGTGCCTTTCCTCCCCGAACTGCTTAATCAAATCCCCGATTTCCTTCACTGGGAGCGTATTGACCAACTCAGCAGCATCAATCGGCGAAGACTGATCCATCCGCATGTCCAAGGGCCCGGAATGACGAAAACTCAGCCCCCGAGCCGGGTCATCGACCTGCGTGCTGGCAAATCCCAGATCCGCCAGCACCATGTCGGCAACAATGCCCCGCTTGACCAGTTCCTGAGGCAATTGGGCAAAGTTGCCTTGGATCACGACAATATTGGCCGATTCAGGATCATCAGGAGACATGGCCCGCCTGGCAGATTCTTCAGCCCGCGCCAAGTTCCCAGCATCCATATCATTCAAAACGATCATTCCGGTTGGACCAATGTGCCGAGCAATCAGACACGCATGCCCGCCCAACCCAGCGGTACAATCCACAAACACCTGCCCCAACTGGGGTTGCAACAACTCAACGACCTGGTCGGCAAGGACAGCGATATGTGAATATGGCTCAGACACACACCACAGTATCCCCTATTGTCCACCCATGACGGAAGGCAACCCAATCATCCTGACCACCGCCCCCTCGACTTCCCACGCCGCCCAGATCGTCTACGGGCTCGACCTCCGAGGAATCGGCGCCAAAGTCATCGACAATCCGCTCAAATCCAAAGACCCATTGGCGATCATCCTCACCAAAGGCAACGAAAACATCGCCCGATCCGCCATTACCGTTATCTGGGACGCCATGCTCGACGCCACCCCCCGCGCAGCCGACCCCGATGGACTCTGCTATTTCTGTGGATACGACACGACGGGACTGGTGCCTCCGGTGATCTGCCCAGAATGTGGACACCCACTCGACACCATCGAAGCCCGGCGCGCGGCCTCTGAAGGCCGGATCCGAGACTAGGCCGTGTCTGATGGCTCCAAAATGACGAACTGTGGTGGCCCGGTTCGCCGAACCGGGTCTTTGTTTTCAGTTCAATTGCACAAAAAAGAACCCGGCTCGGCGAGCCGGGCCACCGGGGGCCGAGCCGTCAGACATAACCTAGTGCTCCCAGCCCCAGAATCGGAGCCAGTTGGTGTGGGTAAAGCCGGCGATGTCGGTGTCACTCCAGCCATGATCCCGCAATGCCTGGCCGATGAGATTCAGATCACTTGGAGTATTGATCCCTTGGGGGAGTTCGTCGGCTCCGAATCCGCCATCCATGTCTGAACCCAATCCCACGGCGTGGGCGCCTCCGGCGATTTCGCAGATGTGTTCGATGTGTCGAACGACCCAGTCCATCGAGGCGCGTCCCTTGTCGGCCAATCCCGGTTCAAGGAAAGCCGAAAGCAGATTGATCCCAATCACCCCCCCACGATTGGCGATCTCGGCGATGGTCTCGTCGGTCTGGTGCCTTTGATTGGGCAGCGAGTTGGGATCCCCCATCAACGCTCGACAGTTCGAATGCGACGCGATCACAGGCCGATCGGTCATCGAGAGCAACTCATCAACACTCCGCTGGGACAGGTGTGACAGATCATGGGTCACATCCAGATCGTCCATGCGCTCAACAAGGGCTCGGCCAAGATCAGTCAGCCCATTGCCCGATCGGCTGGGGTCGGTTCCATTGCCCCCGGCGTACCGCGACTGGTGCCACCACGCCATCCCGATGGCCACGACCCCCCGCTGAACCCACATCTCAAGTTCATCAGGATGGGTAATCGGATCGGCGCATTCAACGAGGATGCCCATGTTGATCGGGCCACCTTCGAGCGGGCATTCATTGGTCGTCGGCTCGATCAGGGCGCGACCCCGTCTTGGCATTTGGCGGATCACGCCTGCGTCACGCCAGGCGTTGTAGAGCAGGAGTTGCCTCATCCCGGCTCGATAGGCGGCGTCGGCGTCGCCAAAGGGATAGGTGAATGCGCCGGTCTCTTGATCGGATTTGGTTGGATCGACGCCTTCGGTAAAGATGGTTGCCAGGCAATGACCGACACCGCCCTCAACCATGGTGGGCAAGGTGACGCTCGGTGGCTGGTATCGGCCACGACAAGAACGGAGATCGGTGTGCATATCCCGCCCGTTTTCGGCCAAATACGCCAGATCAAGATGGGCATCAAACCATCGATCAGCAGAAGGGGATTCGCTCATACCAACTCTCTTTCGTGAACTTCTTTCGTGAAAGATGTATGCTACGCTTCCCAAGAACTTGATACCCGGCCTCTCTGGACCAATACACCAATCCGGGACCCCACTCCTATCTGAGGACAATCTATGCCACTTACACCGCCACAAACATCCACCCGCTTGTCAACCCGTTTGCCCGCTCGACGCGGCAACCTCCTTGTCGGCTGTGGCGTCGTCTTGCTTGTCCTCATCCTGCTCATCGGGACCGGGACATTCTTTGTCGCATCCAACTGGCGCGGATGGGCGGCCTCGGGAATCACCAGCGGCTTTGACGCCGCGCTCACCGAAGCCCAAATCGACCCCATCGAACACGCCGAGATCATGGTTCATGTCGATGGATTGATGCAACGATTTGAAGACAAAGACATCACATTCAAACAACTCGGAACCGTCGCTGAAACACTCGCCAAATCCCCAGTCATCCCCTCGGCCATGGTCATGGCAATCGACACGCTGTACATCGCTGAATCAGATCTCGAAGAAACCGAGAAAATTCAAGGACGGATCGACCTGGCACGCTTTACACAAGGACTCTTTGATGAATCAATCCAACCAAATACTTTCAATGAAGTCCTCAAACCCGTCACCACACACAACCCAGACGACAACGACATTCGTCTCAATCTCAAAATCGACCCCAACGGCCAAACCATCACCGCGCTCCGCTCGGCTGATGAAGTGTCCGCCGATGAACTCAGAGAATTGATTGCCGTCGCCAAAGCCAAAGCCGACGAAGCAGGTATCGCCGAAACACCAGAACCAATCGACCTCTCGGATGAAATCGCCAAAGCCATCGGCATCGCACTGGGCGAGATTCAAGATGATTCAGTTGATGACCAAGACCCGACCGATCAAGCAGACGACACGCCTGCGACCGACGACGGGCCATAATCTTTAGAACAACACCGTGATCAATCGCGTCACGATCAACTCGATGATGCGAAAGCTACCCAGCCCCAGCAACACCCCCGCGCCAATCGTCAGCACTGGATGATCCATCAATGTCGAAGCCGGGAAGTTTGCATTGACCGGGATCGCATGGGCCCGTTTGGTCGCCAGTGGATCAGCATACAAAAAACACGCCAGGTCTTTGTGCAGCAAATCACGATCCGAGAGCACATCAACCTTCACTTCAATGAGCCCATGATCGACGGCGGTAAACGCCGCATCGTCGGCGCTGTTGGCGCTGATGTCGAGCGTGCGTCGTGATCGTGTGCGATGGTCTTGGCCGGTGACTTGATAGAAACCCATGGAGCGATCCCCTTGTGCTGGTCCTTCAGCAGGATACCCCAGCGTACCACGCCACGAAGATTTGTGGACAATTCAACCCCCCCCACCACCTCAATCAGGCGGGTTGGACGGGCTCAAATAGGGATTTTACCTGTGTTTACACACTGACAACCGTCGGTTCGCCGCTCACAATCAACTCGGCCTCGGTTTTATCCACAACCTCGTCAACGCTGACCCCCGGAGCCAGTTCTGAAATCTCAAAGAACCCGCGTTCAGGATTCATGCTCAGCACGCACAAATCCGTAATAATCATGTCGATGCACGACCGCCCGGTCAGTGGCAAGTTGCATTCTTTGAGAATCTTCGCTTCGCCTTTTTTGTTGCAATGTTCCATCGTCACCACGACCTTCTTGACGCCTGCGACCAAGTCCATCGCCCCGCCCATGCCTTTGATCATTTTGCCTGGGATCATCCAGTTGGCGATGTCGCCCTTTTCGGAGACCTGCATGGCACCGAGAATACACATGTCGATGTGTCCGCCACGGATCATGCCAAAGGATTGGGAACTGGAGAAGAACGATGAACCCTGCACGGTCGTAATGGTTTGTTTGCCCGCATTGATCAAATCAGGATCAATCTCATCTTCGGTCGGAAACGGCCCGATCCCCAACAATCCGTTCTCTGACTGAAGCCAGACCTCCATCCCATCGGGAATGTGATTGGCAACCAGCGTCGGCATCCCGATCCCAAGGTTGACGACATACCCGTCCTGAAGTTCCTGAGCCGCCCGTTTGGTGATTTGATCGCGTGAAAGTGTCATGCCTCAGTATAGGGAGTCAATTCCCATCGCAGGGTGCCACTGCTCGCACTCTTGTGCGCAGCAGTGTCTTCGATTTAGAATTGTTCTGGATCACCAAAACACTGCTGCGCCGAAGACGGCGAGCAGTGGCACCCGAATCTTTTTTTACCCACAACCACAATCATTTTTTGACTTGTCCGACCCCTTCCCCACCGGCTTCCCTCCCACCGTTAGCGACGCCCTGGTCCCCCGTTTTTTCTTAGGCAGGACCAATCGCACCAACCACAACGCCGCGAGCACCCCCGCCGCCGTCACC
>JALSHW010000300.1 GCA_026982035.1 Phycisphaerales bacterium
GATCACAACCTCTCAGAACTCAAAATCGCCTTCGCCGGCATGCTCAACATGCTCGGGATCGGCGACATCGAATCGGCCGCAGGCATCTATGGCCTCACATGGGAACGATCAGTCACCATCCCATCGGGTTTGGCTCGTTTGGGCGAGTCTGTTGGTTTTGGGTTTTCGATGGTCATTGTGCTTTCTGCTCTGGCCGCAATCACATGCCTGACCATCGGCTGGCTCCTCTACAAACAAGCAGGCCAAGCCCTCCTCATCCGCAAAGACCGAATCCAAGGCCGCATCAACCAAACCACCACCCGCATCGTCTCGATGGAATGGTCACTCCTGATCATCACCTTCCTGATCTTCTCCCCTCAAGCCACCAAACGGCACATGATCATGCTCATCTTCCCCATGATCCTTGCCAGCACGCTCCTGATGGTTCCCAAGGCCAAGCAATCCGTTGTCCGTTTCCCATTGCTTGCAGGGGCGTTTCTGGTTCTACTCGGATCCATCTTCCCTCCCGCAGATGCAGTAAACGCCCTGGCCACCTGGCGCGCCATCTCAGGACTCTCCCTGTGCATCATCGTCCTGACCATCGCCCTCATCTGGACAACCCTCAAGGTCAACGCCAAAGAACTTGATCAAGGCAACGCTACACCTACACCGACCGCGCCGCCACAATAATCCCCCGGCACTCCCCAAACCCAATCCTCCGAAACCCTTCCCGCTCGCAATACGCCTTCATAATCACCTCATCACCATCAGCCAAAAACTTCCGCTCCTCACCCGTAGGCAAAACAAGTGGAGTTCTTTGCGTACCCGGTGCTGAGATCGGCGGGTTGGCAAACGGATCACCATCCCAGGTCAACTCCAACATCGACCCACGAGCATCCCGCGTAGGCCCAGAAATCGTCCCAGACCCAAGCAAGTCTCCCGGCTGAAGATTGCACCCATTCACCGTATGATGCGTCACCATCTGCCCAATCGTCCAATACAAATCCTTCATATTCCCCGTCGAAAGATGCACCGGCTCCATCCCCTCCTCACGCATCTTGGCAGAGGCCAAATACACCTCAACCTTAATATCAAACCCGCCGGCCTTGCGATTGGCATCCGAATCCATATACGCCAGCGGCTGCGGATCACCCGCATCCCGCTCCTGAGCCGGCGACCGAAACGGAGCCAACGCCTCCATCGTCACAATATAAGGCGAAATCGTCGACGCAAAGTTCTTGGCAAGAAAAGGCCCCAACGGCACATACTCCCACTTCTGCAAATCACGAGCCGACCAATCATTCAAAATACACAACCCAAGCAAGTGATCCTCGGCATCGGCAATATCAATCGGCTCCCCAAGTTCATTGCCCCGCCCAATGATCGCCCCCATCTCCATCTCATAATCCAGCAATTTACAAGGCCCAAAGTTCGGCAACCCCCCATCTTCACTCGGTGCTTGTTGACCAACAGGCCGCTGGATCTCAGTCCCCGAAGGCACAATCGACGACGCCCGCCCGTGATACCCAATCGGAATATGCTTGTAGTTGGGCAACAACGGATTGTCAGGCCGAAACATGCACCCAACATTGGTCGCATGAAACAACGACGCATAGAAATCCGTGTAGTCCCCAACCGGATCCACAAACGGCATCGACAACATGGCGTCATCCCGATCGATCACAATCTCATCCACCTGCGGATGATCCCGCAACGCCGGATTGTCCTTGAGCAGCAACGCCTGCACTTTCTTCCGCAAGCTCGACCACTTCCCCTCTGCAACAATCTCATCCACCGCAATAAAATCCCAGTCCTCATCATCTTCAGGTGCAAGGTCACTCATCGAGAGCCGGTTGAGGTCCAGCAGTTTGTCACCGATTGCAACGACCGCCGAGAGCGTGTAGTCATTCTCATCATCCGATCCATCCGTAGGCCGAACCATCGTCGCCAGCGGCAGATTCTGAATCGGAAAGTCCGTCTTCGGATCATTGGCACTCTCCACCCAAGACTCCAACTTCACATCATGTGTCTCATCAATCGCATAGGCCATGTTTGTATTCTCCAAGTGTTCGACTATTCAAAAATCGTATGCTCTTGGGCATGTTCTTTCTTGCTCCTCCCCCGTCCTGACGGGGGAGGTGGCCGAGTCTTCGAGGTCGGAGGGGGTCTTTCTTACTCTTGACTCCCCTTCATGATCTCTAAATGCTTCTCCGCCTCCCGAACAATCGTCCGCGTCACCCCCTCAAGATTCTCAAACACATCCAAAGCCCGAACCCTCAAAACCAGTATTCCTCGCTCAGCCATCCACCGATCGCGTGTTTGGTCGTGTTCTTTCTGAGCCCCCTGATGCTTACGCCCATCAACTTCAACAACCAGCCGGGCTTCATGACAGTAGAAATCCGCAATGTACGACCCAATTGGTGCTTGCTTGCGAAAACGCAATCCTGCGATCTTCTTGCCCCTTATCGCTGACCACAATATTCGTTCAGGAGGCGACATCTCAGAGCGGAGCGAAATCGCTTGGTCTTTGGCTCGGGCAGACGCTTGCTTTCCAACGCGATAGTCCTTGGCATCGCTCATCAGAGAAGACCCCCTCCGCCCCCCAACTCGCTGCGCGACACCTCCCCCGTCAGGACGGGGGAGGGGCAAAGAAAGGCATTCAGTTGGTGCATGTTCTGATCGTCGATGTTCACAACAACCCAAGCCCACCCAACTCCTCCACCGGCTCATCAATCGAACAACTCCCATAACTCACCGCAAAACCCTCCCGCATTCGCCCAAGATCAACCGTCGAAACCTTCGTTTTCCCAATCTTCACCCCCCCATCTTCAAACACAAACGCCTTCTCATCCATCTCTTCCAAAATCCCAACCACCACCGATTCCTCAGGCCTCTTGGCCGACAACACATACGCCGCCGCCACAAACACATTGATAAACCCATGCATCACCCCGCGCGGCGAATCCTCAGCATAAGTCAACGCATGTTCACCCCGAATCGGATGATGCAGCCCAGCCGTGCATTTAAACATCACCGAAGCATTTTTACACGCCATCATAAACGCCGCAATATTCTCACAACTCGGCAGCATGCTCGGCTCAACACCCCCGCACCGAATCTTGGCCAAAACCCCAGACCCAGACATCGCCGCGATCAACCCCCGCACATCCCCATTCATAACAATATCCTGAGGCACTTCAAACGCCGCATCAATCATCTCCGGGATCAACTCCAAGGCCTCATCAATCTCATCACCGCTCGACACCCGCATCTCAATGGCATCCACCATCGCCAGCCCATTGCCCTCATCATCATGATGCTCATTGAACCGATAAATCATCTCCAGATTCTCACCCAAATCCCCAACAATGATCCCCGAAATCTGCCAAGGCGAAATATCATCCAAATGCTCAGGATACCCACTGGTCGCAAAGGTCCCAGGCATCACAATCGCCGCCTTCTTCGACAACTCTTCAAGCTTCGGCACCGGACAAATAAATCGCCCCACAAAATCAGCTCGTTCAGCCCGAAGATACTTGGCGTAGTTCTCCGTCGCCTTGCCCATATCGAGCTGGCTCGGCGGAAACAACCCCGCATAATCAATCAACCCACCCATCAAGGTCCGCACACTCGCCATCAAGTTCGATTCAGTTTCATTGGCATGTTTATTCATCCCCAACAATAGGTCCCCGCCTTCAGCCGAATCTGCCTCTTCCTCCCTCTCCCCTTGGGAGAGGGCCGGGGTGAGGGCTCCGGGTCTTCCCACATCTTCTCTCCTTCGCCTTCTTTTCTCTTCCCCAGTCCCCATCCCCTCTTCTCTGTGCCCTCTGCGCTCTCTGTGGTAAAAATCTTCCTCTTCTTCTTCTTCTCCTCTTCCCCAAATGCCCAGTGGCTAATGGCCAGTCCCCTCTTCCCCCCCCAGCCCCATCCGATCCTCCCACTCCGCCATCGACTCCATCGGCTCTCTCGATGGATCAAAGAAATCCCCCAGCACCTTCCCAAACAACGCCACCCGTCTCGTGTTCTTCATATCCCCCGCCCAATGCCCGCAAGGCACACAAAACCGCCACTTGAGCCCAGGATCCGCATCAATCGCATTGAACACCGCCGCCGCCGAAGGCGCCGGGGCCACCTCATCGCGCCGCGCCAACATCGCCGCCGTAGGCACCCGCACCTTCCGCCCATGCACCACCGCATCCATCAGCCGCAACCGATCGATCAACTCCTCACGCCGATCCCCATGTTCATCAAGAATCCCATTGAACCGTCCACTGAGTCCATTCTTGGAATGCTCAAGTCGCCACCGCCACGCCCCAAGCGACGGCACCTCAAGCCCCAACCGATCCACAATAGGCCTCCCCAACATCCGCCCAGACAACTGCGCCGCCGCAATCGTCGCCAATCCACCCCCAAGCGATCGCCCATGCAAATACACATCTGGATGCCCCGTCTCCCCTTCCATCCAAGGCTCCAAATCCCGCGCATCCCGTCCCAACAACGCATTACGCATCACACGCACCGCATTGCACACATCTCCAAGCCCATGAGGCAGCACCCAATCCTTATGCTCATACCCGGCAAACCCCTCCGTGATCCATGACCGATCAGCCCCATCAAGATCAATCGCCTTGCCATGCACATCCGTCCGCGACCCCGGATACCCACGCAACCGAATCGCCAGCACCGCCACCCCCTTGCCCCGCACCGCAGACCATCGCCGTTCTTCATGCTCAAGTGTCTCAGGCACCGAATACCCATGCACCGTCACCAACGACGCCTTGACCGTCACACCCTCAGGCGGCGCCATCAACCGACACCCAATCCGAACCCCATGCGTTGAAAGAAAGTCATGCGTCGCCGACGGATCTGATTCATCAACCACTTCCCGCACCCGAAGCACAGGCGATTCCTGAGCCAACCGATCAAACCACGCCTTCCAAAAAGCAGAATGATCAGGACCAGGCACCGGATCGCCCACATGCGAAAAAGTCCGCACCGCATCAAGCCCGAAATCCTCCGGCAGCGAATCCATAGCGAACAATCATTCTCCTGAAAACAAACAGTCTTATCTAAGCGGTCTTGTCTAAGGCGTGTAGTTCTCAAACTCGTTCATGGCCTTCTCAGCAATCATCGCCTGCCGAAGCTTTTTATACGCTTTGTCGATCTTCTTCATATCAATCGAAGCCACCCACATCTGCGAACTCGGACGATCCTCCCCCTCTCGAACCGCACCACGCTGAGAGGTCCACACCATCGTCTTCCCATCAGCCGTAAAAGCAGGCAACCCATCAAACCCTCTCGCATTGGTAATCCGCATCCGAGGCGTCTCATCCAGCGGATACTTCCCACTGGCATCCACACAAAACACCTCATAGTTCCCATGCGAAATCTCACTGCTCGCATAAAACAAATACTTCCCGTCAGGCGTATAAAACGGGCACCAGTTCACATGCGCATTGTCCGTGATCTGAATCTCCCGTTTGATCCCCACAACTTTCCCCGAATCATCAAACTTCAACGGGGCCACAAAAACCTGCAACACCTTGTCTCCCCGACGATCCGAACGATAACAAATCGACTTCCCATCAGGCGAAAAGAAAGGCCCCCCGTCATACCCCGGCTCAGCAACCAACTCAGTATGCGACCCATCCGTCGAATCAAAAATCCAAAGATCCCCATCATCATCCCCCGGCTCAAGCCGGGTGTACAACACAAACCGACCATCAGGAGACCAAGACCCCTCCGCGTCGTACCCATCCCGCTCCCACATTTTAACAGGATCAGAATATCCAATCTCAGCACAGCACCCACCCTCGGCCGGCTCAAGTTCCATCGTCACAATGTCCATCTCCCGCGGAAACTGCCACGAATATTTCGAAGTCCCCCGTTGATACCCCGCCACATCTTCATTGGTCGGAGCCACAAGCGTCGTCCCCAGCAGAATCTTCGATGAACTCCCCGGATAAAACCAGCCACAAGTGTTCGACGCCCCCTCATTGGTCACATTCGTCACATGCTCCATCCCTGTTATATTCCCCTCGTCATCCCGCACAACATCGGCCACATACATCAAATAATGCGCCAACGCTTCTTCCCCATCTTTGGGCATCGGAATTCCCTGAAAGATAATCCGCGACCCATCATCCGAAAAATAAGACTCCCCGGCCTTCAAAAAATCATCCTCAAAAGTAATCTGACGATGCCCCGTCAAAAACACAGATTCCTTACTCGTCCATTGGTCATCCCACTCAGGATTCGGATTCTCCGCCCCAGCGCCTGCAATCGACACAGAGCAGAACATCGAAACAGCAACACCCAATCCAAAGCCCAGAGAAAGGGCAGTCCGGGCACGATCAGAAGAAACGGATACACTTGTGTTCATGGGTGATACTAGGTCTTCACGACGCAAATATCGAAATCCTCCAGCGATCGACGAGTCGATAATTCGCCGCGTCCAGACGGGCTCCATACCCACATTCCACTACGCCCCACCCCCAGGCCCAGTCCCCATCCTCTTCGAAGACGAATCCTTCGTCGTCGTCAACAAACCCGCTGGCCTCCTCTCCGTCCCAGGCATCGCACCCGAAAAACAAGACTGCGCCCGCTCCAGAATCCAGTCCCAATACCCACACGCCACAGGCCCCCTCACCGTCCACCGCCTCGACCTCTCCACCTCAGGCATCATGATCCTCGCACTCGACCCCAAAACCCACAAAAACCTCTCCAAACAATTCGAAGACCGCCACACCGCCAAACGCTACCTCGCACTCGTCGAAGGACACTTGAAATCAGACTCCGGCACCATCAACACCCCCATCCGAAAAGACATGGATGTCCGCCCACTCATGCTCGTCGACCACCTCCACGGCAAACCCTCCATCACCCACTACAAAATCCTGAATCACGAAACCCTCAACGACCAACCCGTCACCCGAATCGCCCTCGAACCCCACACCGGCAGAACCCACCAACTCCGCGTCCACTGCGCCCACCCAGCGGTGACAACAGTGGGGGCCCCATCCGACACCGAAACCACAGGCCTCAACGCCCCCATCGTCGGCGACGAACTCTACGGCCACAACATCGCCGCCCCAACAGCCAACCGCCTCATGCTCCACGCCTCCATGCTCACCATCCACCACCCCATCACAGGCAAACAACTCACCTTCAAAGCCCCCGACCCCTTCTAATTCTTGCCCCTCCCCCGTCCTGACGGGGGAGGTGTCTGCGCAGCAGACAGAGG
>JALSHW010000301.1 GCA_026982035.1 Phycisphaerales bacterium
AGTGGGGGGGGGGGCAGATGAGTCAGGTAATGTTGGCGTTGGGGGCCGGGTTGTATGAAGAGATGCTCTTTCGGCTGGTGCTGATCACCATGATCCATTTTCTGGTGTCCGATGTGCTGGGGTTCAGTGAGACCAAGGGACTGTTGGTCGGGCTGATTTTGTCGTCGCTGGCCTTTGCGTGGCACCATGACCAGATATTTTTCCTTGATGGGTCGATCAGTCTGCGGATGGCGATTTTCTACTTCCTCGCGGGGATGTACTTTGGGCTGTTGTTTTTGATGCGTGGGCTTGGAATCGCGGTGGGGGTGCATCTTTTTTATGATTTATTGGTCCTTGTGGTGATTCCATCGTTTGAGAGTTCGTCGGGTTGAATCCGTAGGGTCTGGGTTGCTGGGACAATCGGGTGGTTCCGGGTGATTCTTGGAGGGTTGGTGTGCAATTGACCCGTCGATTGACTTGACGATTGAAACTGAGCGAATACAGTACCCCCTGTCCGATCGGCCCCATCGTCTAGCCTGGTCCAGGACACCAGGTTTTCATCCTGGTAACGCGGGTTCAAATCCCGCTGGGGTCATTGATGATTGAACGCCCGGAGCATCCGCTCTGGGCGTTTATTCGTTTTCGGATTCGATCTGGGATTCGATCTGGGTTTCGATCTGAACTTCAATGGCCTCGATGACCTTCCGAACCACATCAAAATCAAACCCACGACGGGCCAATCGTCCCGCAAGTCGCCGTCGCCTGACCTCTGGCTCCAGTGTCCGCGTAAGCGATCGGCTGTACCGCTCGGCGAGCTTGAGGGCGTCGGCGTAGGGGTCAGCACCATCGAGTTGCTCATCCAAAGTCTCGGCGATGATCTGCCGGTCGATGCCTTTGGCAGAGAGCTTGGCTTCGATGAACCGTCGCCCAGCCGGCTTGCTTCGGATGATCGAACGGGCGGCCATCTCGGCATACGCCACATCATTGAGCAAACCAAGCTCGAGCAGTCGATTGATTGCCCAGTCGATGGCCTCGGGATCGTTGCCCTTTCTGCGGAGCGATTGCTTGAGTTCAAAGGCGGACTTGGCACGGTTGCCGAGTATCCGAGCGGCCGACAGGTAGGCCCGTGAACGGGTCAGTTCGGTGTGGAGTGCGTCGCTGAGCTCTTCGGTCCATGGATCGTCGGTCGCCAGACGATGCTTGGCTTTGGTCGTGTAGCTGATGCGGCCCATCAAACAGCCGTTGACGCGAACCGTCAACTGGTCGGGTTGGTCTGAGCAGGGACGCAGGGAGGTGATGGAGGCCGAGCCGTCGGTGGGGATTTCGTTGGGCAGGGGCTTTGGTGAACGATGGGCGGGGCTCATGCAAGCATTGTACGGTAGGAAGTGATCTCGCTGATGCCTTTGGCGTCGTTTGTTCGTTTGGCGGCCTCAAGCCCGGTATCAAGGGTTGATTTGGCTTCTTCAATGCGATCCAAGGCCTCGTAGGAGCGGGCCTGGTGGAAATAGGCGTAGACATAATCAGGGTCGGCGGCGATGGTCTTGTCGAAGTATTCGATCGCCGATTCATGCTCGGATTCTTTGGCGTGATCGATCGCCAACGCATAGAGCATAAATGGATCATTGGGTTCGAGCGTGAGGAGTTTTTGAATCTGTTGACGGGTGGGCATGGGGACACCATACTCGATCTGTCCAAGAGTTCAAGAGTGGTCAGTAGAAAACCGTATTGTGGATTTTGGACTCGTTTATTTGGAGTAGTCGAACACGCCGTGCCCGGTCTTGTTTCCAAGCCGACCTGCGGTGACGAGTTGTTTGAGCAATGGGCAGGCAAGGTACCGAGGATTGTTCAAACCCTCGGCCATCACCTCCATAATGTGCTGACAAGTATCAAGCCCAATAAAGTCCGCCAAACGCAGCGGCCCCATCGGATGCGCCATCCCCAACTTCATGATCTCGTCAATATGCTCCGGCTCGGCGACCCCCTCCATCCAAGCATAAAACGCCTCGTTGATCATCGGCATCAATATCCGGTTGGACACAAACCCCGCACGGTCATTGGCCGGCACAGCAACCTTGCCCATCGCCGCAGACAGTGCCAGAACCCGGTCGGTCGTCTCTTGGCTTGTGGCCAACCCATTGATGACCTCGACGAGTTTCATGATCGGCACCGGATTGAAGAAGTGCATCCCGATAAAACGATCCGCAGCATCCCCAACACTCGTCGCAATATCAGTAATCGAGATCGACGAGGTATTGGTCGCAAGAATCTGGTTCCCCGTAAACCGGGTCGCCAGATCGGCAAAGATTTTCTTTTTCACATCAACATTCTCGACCACCGCCTCGATCACGATGTCCGATGGATCGAGGGCGTCGATGCTGCTTGCGTAGGTGATGCGACCCAGAGCAGCGGTGGCTTCATCCTGGGTCATGCGTTCTTTTTGGACGGCTCTTGCGAGGAGTTTCTCGTGCAATGCTTTGCACTTGTCCAGTGCCGATTCGGAGAGGTCGTAGATGACCGTATCAAACCCATTGACGGCCCCGATCTGGGCGATCCCGCCACCCATCTGTCCTGAACCGATGATGCCGATGGTGTTGATGTTGTGGTCGATAGTGGTGGTCATAGGTATTCTCCTCATGAAATCGTCTGTTTGTTCGGGACCCAGAGCATAGGAGGGGAGTCGATTTGAGGTTTGGTCAATGGGGTGGGCTTGGACAAATTGAGGCATAGAATCCCATCCAATTCCTCCCCCTCAAGAATCCCCCTCAAGAACGAAGGTTCCATTCATGGCCCAGCAACTCGGATCAGCAACCAGTGAGTTTGAAAAGAAAGACCGCTGCGGCGATCTCGACCATCGCCCCCGTGTCCTGCTGGGCAAGATGGGCCTCGACGGGCACGACCGAGGCGTCAAAGTCATCGCCCGCGCCCTCCGAGACTCAGGCGTCCATGTCATCTACTCAGGACTCTGGCAAACCCCCGCCTCCCTCGCCATCTCGGCCCGTGACGAAGATGTCGATGTCATCGCCGCCTCGATGATGTCCAACTCGCATCTGGTGCTCGGAAAGAACCTCGTCCAAGGCATGAAAGATGTTGGGCGAAGCGATATTCCGGTACTCATGGGTGGAATTTTGCCGGAAGAAGACATCGAGAAGCTCAAAGCGATGGGGGTACAGGAATGTTTCCCGACCGGAACGGGGTTGATGGACATTGTCAATGCGGTTCGTGCCGATGTGCATCCTCAAGATCAGGTGATTGCATCGGGCAACGCCTCAGCCCAACTCGCCCGTGACATCTCACTGATGCACGATGAGAAGCCGATGCGGCCTGATGCGGTGCGCCGCCGTCCAAAGCATGTCATTGGCTTTACAGGGGCTCCAGGAGCCGGCAAGAGTACGCTCTTGGCCCAAATGGTTCGTGAACACGCCACCCGTGCCAAAGCCGATCCGTCGATCGGACGCTGCGCGGTCATCGCGTTTGATCCCAAGAGCCCCATCACCAACGGTGCATTGCTTGGTGATCGGCTTCGAGTGGACTTCAACACCATCGGCGAGCATGTCTTCTACCGCTCACTCGCCATCCGAGGCGAAGACTACCACGGACTCAGCGAAGCCGTCGAACTCATCGGCGGGAGCTTCGATGGCGACATGGCCTACGACACGGTGTTTGTCGAAACAGTCGGTGCCGGTCAGAACGAGACGATGATCCGCGAGTATGTGGACACAACCGTCGTTGTCCTCACGCCAGGCACAGGCGATTCAGTCCAAATGGACAAAGCCGGCATCCTCGAAATCGCCGATGTCTTCGTCTGCAACAAAGCCGACCATCCAGGCAAAGACACACTCATGAGCGATCTCCACGAAATCGCGGGCAAGATCCCGACCTTTGAAACCGTGGCGACCCATGCCCAGGGGATTCCTGAACTCTTCGATGGGTTGTTTGGATGAGCGTGTTTGACGATGAAATTGTAGAAGCCGCGTCGAAGGTGATCGCCAACGCCAAAGCCCAAGGGCTGACGCTGGGTTGTGTCGAGTCGTGTACGGGTGGATTGGTCGGCTCAGCGTTGACGGCGATCCCCGGCTCATCAGAGGCCTTTGCTGGCGGGCTGATCACCTATTCCAATCAACTCAAGAATCGGCTGGTGGGCGTGGGACATGAGACCCTTGAGCAGCACGGGGCCGTGAGTTCACAAGTCGCCGCCCACATGGCGATGGGGGGGCTGTCCGTTCTTGGTGTACACCGCTGCGTCTCGATCACCGGAATCGCGGGCCCAGACGGTGGCACCGAAGACAAACCCGTCGGAACGGTCTGGTTTGGATTGGCCATCGGAGGCATCGATGAGGTCAAGTGTTCGCTGGCAAACTTCCAAGGCGACCGGGAACAAGTGCGAATCCAATCGGTGCTGACCGCATTGGTGATTCTTGATCCGGGCTGTGGAGATCAATCATGAACTGCACCGTCAACGGCAAGCCCAAAGAGCTCCCCGACGGGATGAATGTCGAAGAACTCATCGAATCGTTGGGGATGTCCGAAGCGATTTGTGCCGTGGAAGTGGATAAAAAACTTGTCCCCAAAGGGGAGCGAGTGTCAAGTGTCATCTTAGAAGGTCAACAAATCGAAATCGTCACCCTCATCGGAGGCGGTTGACGACCCCCCGTCACTCATCCCGCGTCGTTCTCTGAATCTTCGCTTTCTGATTCTTCGTCGGTGCTTTCATCGACCGGATCGGCTTGCACACCTTTCTTCTTTTGGACTCGGGTGTAGCCATATCGCTCAGACATCGAAGCCAAGGAGAAGGGCGAGTCACCAATTTCGGTCATCGCTTCACGAATTTCGGTGCCCGATTCGGTGGTCAAGATTTTGTTGATGTTGGCGTTGAAGGCCTGGAGGGTCATGGGTCTTGGAGCGATGACCTTGGCAAGCCCGATGGACTTGGCACTGGGGATCGAGACTCCGACGAGAATGGGCGATTGAGCAAGGGCCTGGGGTGGGGCCAGTTCATCAAGCGACTCGGTTTGGTTGAAGACTGCATCGCGGAAGTCTGGGGTGTTGAGCCCTGATTCGACATGGGTTGCCAGTCGACCACGATCGACATTTTTGCGTTTGACCAGCAGGTTGCGGGCGATTCCTGGACGGAAAATATCAGTTCCACCAGCGGTTCCACCCGCAAGCGACAACGCCGCATCGATGGCCGGGTTCAGGTCATTGGAGGCCTGGGCTTGGGCAATGAGTGAATCAAGGTTTTCGCTGAGCAGTTCGTAGCCCTTGACCGTTCGGTAGTCCCGAAGCACCACCGCACGACCGACATCATCAATCGAATCGGCAGGACCGGCGGGATTGACCCGATAGACGATGGCGTAGTACCGATTGCCCGCATCATCCTCGGCGGCGGGATCAACCAATGGAATCTGTGGTTGAACCGTCAACAAGGCGGCGGCCTCTTCGGATTCGATGGCTTGAGGCAAGAACGGTGTCTGGAAAATCCGCGAACCGATGCGATAGGACGCCTGACCAAAGCCCGGGATTTGAGCGATGTCCATGCTTGAAAGCCAACGATCGGTGTGCATCTCAACGACAGGCAGTGGAATGGTGGCGTTGAGTTGTTGGCTCAATCCATCGACGACGGCTTGGGCCATGGCTTCGAGGGTTGGTCGGCGGGTGTCCCAGTCATCTGGGAGGATGAAGTGGTCGCCGTCTTTGGAGAGGCCTCGGATTGCTTGGAGGGTTTGGGAGCGGAGGATTTTGTCGGCTTCAAACATCAGGTCAAAGGCACGCTTGGTTCGAAAGTCGTCTTCGATGTTGGCCCGTTCGCCATCGAAGTCGCCGGGATATTTCTGCTGTTCTTTGGGGAGTTTGTGATCGACGATCCAAGTCTTTTTGAGTTCGACCCGGTTGATCTCGATGCCCGATTCGATCTGGGCTTTGTTGAGCGTCAACCAGCCGACTTTGATGCGGGTTGGTTGGGTGTATCCAATGGCATAGTCGTTGTCACTGGGTGTATCGGCTTTGTATTGATCGAAGAATGTTTGGAGTTGGGCATCGCTTGGGATGGGGATTGAATTGGCAAACGACTCCCCTTTGATCAACACCGCGTCGACGGCCACCGCGTCGTGCCGCTCTTTGGCGGCTTGAATTGCACCAAGATCAGAAAACGCGGGCAAGGTCGAGAAGACTCGGTAGAGCCGGTCGATCCCGCGTGCCGTTGCCAGCGTTCGGTAGACATCTTCTTGGCTGGTGCCTCGCATCATGCCCGTTGCCAAGGCCACATTACGCGTCAACACCCCTTCATACTGAGGGGCCAGTTCGGACACGGCTTGGGCAAACTCGGCCTGGCTGCTGATAAAGATCAACCCCTGCTGGGCTTGTTGTTGGACCTGAACGGTTGCGATGCGTCGGGCAAGGGTCGGTATCCAGTTCTGACCTTCCCCGGCTTCTCCGACAAGACCGGCATCCTTGGCTTGCTTGGAAAGCAACAACCAGTGCAACTCGGCGGCATCACCAGAAGCCGAGTCAATACCCAGCCCCCCTTGCTCGATGGGCAACAACAACAACGGAAATACCTTTTTGATCACCGCAAGATCGAAACTGGCTTGTTGGTAATCAAAACCATTGAATTTGGTGCCATCGTTCAGCTTGGCCACGACTGACTTGCGTGAATCAGGAGAAAGACGCCCAATGATCGGTTCAAACAAAAACACCACCATCAACAACGAACCACCAATGGCCAGAATAATGAGCTGATACTTGCGAATGAATTTGAGCATGTCGACTCCGTGTTCAGATGACGGGTGCCCCGACTCGCCGCCTTGAGCGCGTCGGGATCGGACAACCTTTGGACTACCAAAGACCCGACGCGGATAAGAATCCGGGTCGGGGCACCCCGAGGTGGGGTGGGGGTGCCAACCTCAGCGATGTTTACCGGTAGAATTCGATGATCAGGTTCGTGTTTACATCAAACGGAATCTGATCCTTGGTTGGCAATGAAGCCACCTTGGCGTTGAGTTCCGATGGATTGAACGCAATCCAACCCGGCACCTCGTGACCACCGAGCGATTCCATGTTCTCGCGGACGAGTTTTTCGATCCCAGTCTTGACCGTCACCACATCGCCCACATCGAGTCGTCGTGAAGGAATGTCACACTTCTTGCCATTGACCAGCACATGCCCGTGACTGACCATCTGACGCGATGCCCAGATCGTGCGAACCATCCCGGTACGACGAACAACATTATCCAACCGGCGTTCAAGCAACTGCATCAGCACATCGCCCGAGTTGCCAGGCCGACGCTTGGCTTCGTCAACGGTACGACGGAACTGCTTTTCGAGGATGTTGTAATGGTAGCGGAGTTTCTGCTTTTCGAGCAGACGGATGCCGTAGTCACGCAACCGTCGGCCACGGAAGCCGTGCATACCCGGAGGGGTGAGTTGGCGTTTCGATGTATGTTTTGGGGTGTCACAAATGGGGACACCAACACGACGCGAGAGACGGACCTTTGGTCCTGTGTATGTAGCCATAGCGGCCTTGTCCTTTCTTCCGTCCGCATGGGTTGCTCTTTCAAAGCGGTTCATGCGGTGCTGCTGGGTTGCAGCGACCATGTCGGGTGGCCGAGTCTTCGATCCGACGGATTGGCCCGGGCACGATGCCCAAGGGGAGGTGATTGAAGGCCCAAGGGGCGAGAATGTCAAGGAGTGTTTGTCCAGAGTTGATCGGGGCACCGCCAGATTGTGGGCTGGGCTTTTCGTCGTTGATGCCGTTTGGCCATCCTGGCACCTCCTTCTGGTCATCCATGACCAGAGACATCATCGGCTCAATGGAGCGTTTTGAGATAGTTTCTTAGGTAAGATTGCCAAAGGTCGCCGAATCTCGACACGCTCAGCAACTATTCCGACTTCAACCAAAACGCCTCAACAAACCCATAGTTCTGCGATGAATCATCATCCACACGAGGCACCACATAATCAATATGCGGCTCATAATCCAACGCACTCAAATTCAAATGCTGAATCTTCCCA
Source organism: Phycisphaerales bacterium (assembly GCA_026982035.1). Classification (GTDB taxonomy): domain Bacteria; phylum Planctomycetota; class Phycisphaerae; order Phycisphaerales; family UBA1924; genus UBA1924. Next base: position 7,987 of record JALSHW010000301.1, read on the forward strand.
TCCTCAATCCTCACCGTAAACGAACGAATCAACTTGCCATCAGATCGTCGAGTAATGTCAAGCTTCAAAACCCCATCAGTCCCCGTCCAATCCGACAACATATACGGCATCGCATTGGGCGAGCCCTTCTTCTCGTGCGGATGATACAAACTGATCTCAGTTTCTTCATAATGTCCATCACTGAAAAAACCTTGCGTCTCTTTGGAGTGGGCAACAACTTTGCCATCACGCTTGAGTGTCGCCGCAAACATATCCTTCGTCTCACCATCCGCCAAATCCCGCCCACCAAGCCAAAGATTCAACTCCGGAAACTCCTCATCCTTCCAAGTGTTCATTGTCAGATTCCCAAACACCTGCCACATCCCAATGAAACGATAAGTCTTGACCGGATCAAATGGATCATCCCCCGCCGATGTTTGTTCTAACGCAATCGGAAACCGCGACACCGGCTTCCCATCAATCAAAAACACAATGTTGTACACCCCCGGCTCCGTCACATTGAACTCCGCAGGCCCAACCTCAGTCATCCGAGCATACACCCCTTCACGCCATCGTGGATCAGGATAAAACTTATAACTCTTGATCACCGTATTCTCAGAATCAACCAACGCCACCGCCGCATTGATCTCCCCCTCCGGCGCAAAGGCCATATCCATATTGGTGATCCGAATCAAACCAGAATCATCATCAAAATACATATTCAACATCGACTCATAAGTAAACACCGGCGTCGGCCCCGCTTGTACCGGTATCACCAAACAAACCAACGCCAAAACAACAACCCGAAAACTTGCAAACATGTTCATCTCCTCCATTGGTACCCAAAGTATAACACATGCTTCACCATCGGCCCAGCCAGGGCACCCGCCAATTGCACCACTTGCAAGTCTTCGGTGCCCTCCTTCGCCCGTCTTCGGCGAAGGAGGTCCTGCCTACCCTGCCGGGTGTCCCGACTCGCCGTCTTCGGCGCAGTCGGGTTCTTGAGACATCATGAAGAACCTTGCGGGTCTTGCTGGTCAAACTCGTGCCGGGTGCCCCGACCCGCATTCTTATGCGCGTCGGGTCTTAGAATTACCAAGAATCACCGAATCCCGACGCGCCCAAGAGGGCGAGTCGGGGCACCCTTGCTTCTTCTTCTGTTCTCCGAATCAATCCACCCATCTTCTCTGCGTCCTCCGCGCCCTTTTGCCACCTCTGCGTACAAAATCTTCTCCCCCTCTTCCCCCAATGCCCAGTGCCCAGTGGCCAGTCCCTTCCCCACCCTCCTA
>JALSHW010000302.1 GCA_026982035.1 Phycisphaerales bacterium
GATGGGGAGGGTGGTCATCCGTGATTCTCCAAACATATGTGGACACAAGGTCGGGGGGCGGGGGGGCGGGGTCGTGGGCCCTTGGTGGGCTTTGAATCGGTCTCTGGGGTTTCTATCGGGCGTGTTTTGGGTCCGCTTGAGTGCGATCTGGACCATGGTGCAGAAGTATTTGCGAAGCGATCAACTCGGCATCATCCCAGGTCAAGGGCGATTCTTCGGTGTCTGCCAGATCGGCGAGGGTTTCGAGCAGATCGCGAGAATCCCCAGCGGCGCAGGCAAATCGCCAGAAGTGGGGGGGGCGTTGGAGCGTGACGCACACCATCTCGGCACCGGCATCCTGTGGTGGATTATTTGGACCTTGATTGGTCGAGCTTCTGTTGTGGGCGTTGTCGCTGCGTGGCCGTTGTTTCATCACTCAATCCCTGGGGGGCTCCCGATCAGATGATCGGGGTGCTCACCGGGGAGAGGGAGACTAGCGAATCCTGGCGTATCGGAGCCATTCCTCGTCGATCAATCTCCCGACCGTATGGTGGGCAACAAACTGTGTGTACAAATCCATGCTTGCGGTGTAGATCCGCCAGCGCATCGCGCTGTTGGGATCGGATCGGCCTTGTGCGTACCGTTTGAGGTCCATCAGCACGGCGTGGTCACGGGCATCGAGATGCTGGGAGACGGAGTTGACGGGATCACCCGCGAAGCGGGAGCCGTCGAACTTCCCAAAATCGGTGTACGCCATGGTCAGGGCTCGATGGTCCAGATCGGTCTTTGGGCCTTGTTTCATGGCGCCGGGTCTGGAATACAACGCCAGAGCAAGCCCGAGGGTTGGTGGGTCGTATGGGTCGTAGGCGGTGATGGAGCCAGCGATGATGGCATCGACACCCAACGCATTGGCAAGGGCGATGGCTTCATTGGTCGAGGTGATTTGATTGATCCCGAGAGCCCGCATTGCTTGGAGCGTGCGGTTGATCGGGAGGCATCGAACGCCTCGGATGCCTTGGACGGCGGCGACGATTTGGTCGCCGATTTCGTCGGCGCGGACGCTGGAGACACCTGATTCGTTGGCTGGTGGTATGACCGCCCAGAGGACATCGCCTTGGGAGGTGTCGTAGGGGGCCACGATGAGCCCTGGGATATCCAGGCGGTCGCGTGGGTCGATCGTTCGACACCCGGAGAGTCCGATGAGGACTCCCGAGAGCAGAAGAGCAAGCATGGTTTGTGCACTTGTCATGGCGTCCTTGCCGAATCTCGAACAGGCCTCCATGCCTACTCACATCTGTACTTCGTCATTTGAGCCCTTGGAACCTAAAGATCGGATCAAACTACTTTGTGGAGTGAGTTGGAGAGGGGCAGGAAACATGATTTCCAATCCAGATTTCCAGAAACTTCACTGATGCGGTGATCTTCACTTTGGGGGGTGGGTGGTAAACGGCGAGGTCGCGCCTTTGGGCGCGACCGCCGGGTGGGTGGATAAGTTGTTTATTCGCCGGGAGTTGGCTTGTCGGTTTGGATATTGGCGAAGGTGGATTCGAAGTCGGGGTTTCTCAAGCTGGCTGCCCGGACTGCTGGGGAGAGTTCCATGGACCAGAGGTGGTCTTGGCCGTCCATGTTGGAGACGAAGAAGATTTGGTTGTCATGTCCCCATGCGGGCATGAGGTCGACGGAGGTGCCGTCGGTGAGTTTGACTTTGTTGGTGCCATTGACCGAGACCATCCAGATGGTGGACATGTCTGGTCGGGCTGTGGTGGAGTTGACCCATGATTGGGAATACGGGACGGCTGCGAAACAGACGAACTGCCCGTCGGGCGACCAGGTTGGATTGATCAATGCTTGATCGGCACCGGATGCGATTTCGGTTTCGCGGCCTGCGGTGCCTGGGTTCGGGGTGTAGTCGAGGGTCCAGATGGAGAACGCCCGGTCGCCTCGTTCGCGGGAGCGTTGGAAGAGGATTTGGTCGGCTCCGTCGACTCCGCCGCCAGCTACTGGGCTCCATTCTGGGAAGAGTCCGAATCCGATGAACTGGGCGCCGTGGTCAGAGGCGACATCCGTCACCCACATTTCCCATCGGCCGGTTTGTTGGCCCAGACGGGAGAAGACGAGTTTGGTGCCATCGGGCGACCATGATGGATGGAGGTCGTGTGCTGATTCGTTGGTGATTTGGATTTTGTTGCCGCCTTCGACGGGCATGAGGAAGATGTCCCATGAGCCGTTGCGGTCGGTGGCAAAGGCGATGGTTGAGCCGTCGGGGCTGATTGAAGGCATGACATCTTGGGCGGGATCGTCGGTCAATCGGGTGACGACGGCGCCGCGGATGGATTTGGTGTAGATGTCTGCGGTTGGTCGGTGCTGTGTGGAGGCGTAGATCAAGTTGCGGCCGTCGGGGGTGACGATGGGGTCAAAGTCTGAACCGGCGTAGGCGTCGGTGATTTTACGAATGTTGACGGTGGCGCGGGTTGCGGGTGTGGAGGATTCGGTGGGGAGTTCGATGCCCATGGCGTTGGAGTAGATCCATGCGCTGAGGTCACCGCCTGCGACGGAGTTTGCTTTGGGTTGTGGAATGGGTGCGTAGGGATCTGGGGCCGCCGAAGTGATGGGTTGGTCGGTGACCAGTGTTTCGGGCGTGGCGCTGGTGGTGATTGAAGCGGTGGTGTTTGATCCGAGCCCAGTGGATGGATTTGGGTTGCTTGGTGTGGTAGGTGTGGTATTGGTTGCAAAGCTTCCAGAATCGAGGGGCGGGGCTGATTGGGGAGTGGATTGTGTTGGTGTGGTGTTGGCGGATTGGGCGGTGTTTTGGATGGCCGAGCCGGTGTCGACATGTTCTGGAGTGAAGTAGGTGTTGGAGCGGGTGGAACTGGTGTGTTGCTGGGTCTGTTGTTGGGCGTTTTGTTGTTCAACTTGGTGTTGTTTGGTGCGGTTCCAGAATCCGACGCGCTTGGCGCATGCGGGGAGGGTGAGCATGGTGCCTGCGAGGGCAACGAGGAGGACAGGACGGATGGTGTTGATACTTGGCATGCTGGACATGTTTGACATGGAGTGGACTCCGTTCACTTCCCTGCTTGTGAGGGATTCATGTGGTCTGTTGGGCCGACGGGCTCCGCCCGGCTCGATCCGTCTGTGGTGGCGGGTCCCTCCGTGGACCCTGATGGAACCAGTACCCAGCGATTGCCAAGTGTCTGATAACTGCCTTTATCGGACGGGTTGGGTCTGAGACTTGAAGGGTGTGGGCATGTTATTTGTCATGATCTTTACTTTGGGGGGTGGGGGGGGCAAAAAAACAAGATCGGCGGGTCCCACCACAGACCCGCCGATGCTTGAATTTGAATGGTTTCTATTCGGGATGGCTCAGACGACGCGTTTGCGAACCATGATGGCCGGGGCGTCGCCAGGGCGATTCCAAGGGGATTTGCCGCAGCGGGGCAAGGCGGTGAACCGGAGGTGGTCGAGGTATTTATTGAGAAGTTCGTCGTCGAATTGATCAAGAAATTCAGCGGTGGCCGAGGGGTTTACGGAGATAATCTCATCGACCACCTGCTCGCGCGTCAGGGCCGCGGGCGGGGCTTGGGTGAGTGGGTCACGAGTTGATTTGGTGTTGAAACGGTTGGTCCGTGCGATGGAAAACAAATCCGGCATGTCGAGTCTCCGTACTCTCCAGAATGCAGCTTGTCGCCGGACGAAATCCTTCTCGTGCCGGTGGTGCTTGCTTTGTATCGGGGGGGGTGGGAGAAGTTGATGAGTGTGTAATGCGCTCGGACCTACAATTGTGTGCGCTGGTGGCGCAGGATTGGCCTCTTCCTAAAGTGAAAAATCCGGGAGTCTCGGTGGTGGGCTTTGCCACCTTCGGGTCTTGGTGGTTCGCAGACATGCAGGTGGCAAAGCCCACCAGCATGGCACCCAGAGAAGAACCTAGACGAAATCGGCGATGGGGTCGGCGTTGTCTGGGGAGCCGGGATCGGTTGAGGGGTCGTAGTCGGGGTTGATGTTGATGATGGGTTCGTCGCCATTCATATCAATCAGTACCCTTTGGTCGCGGACCAGGACTAGGAGGGCGAGGAAGAGGCCGACCATTTGTTGGCGGGGCTTGTTGGTGATGAGGGTGCGGAGGGTTGTTGGTGTGTTGGTCGAGATGGAAGTGGTGAGGGTGTCAACGATGTCGCTGGCGTAGACCTCGATGGGGGTGTCGTCGGACATGACTTCGTGTTCGCCGATGCGGCTGAAGTCGACGCTTTCGACGATCATACGGAAGGCGTTGACCAAGTCGCTGAGGTCTAAATCTTCGATTTCGAGTTCGCCCATGTCATCCATCGCGGCTCGGACGGATTCGTCGTCGATGGCGGCGCTGTGGACGGGGGCGCGTCGTTCCCAGTCTTCTTTGCGATCGCTGAGCATGCTCGCGGCGTCGCGGTATTTTTTGTAGGCAAGCAACTGGGCGACGAGTTCGGCTCGAGGGTCATTCTCGGGATCGGTTGGCCGGTCTTCATTGGATTCGTCGGATTGGTCCAATGATGAGGCGAGCATTCTGGATTTGAGTTCCATGAGGGTTGCTGCGGTGACGAGGAACTCGCCTGCGATGTCGATGTCGATGGAATCGAGTTGGTCGAGGAAGCCGAGGTATTGGTCGGTGATCAACGAGAGGGGGATGTCGTGAAGATCGACTTCGTGTTTGCGGATGAGGTAGAGCAAAAGGTCCATTGGGCCTTCGAATGCGTCGAGTTGTACGCGGTAGAGTTCGCTCATGGGGGTAGTGTAGCGGGTATTTGGAGGACTTGTCTGCTATGGTTGTCCATGAGTCCAGAGACCGACCAAGAGCAGGCATTTATGGCAAGGGTTCTCACCCATGAGGCCCAGGCGATCGCTCGGATTGCCGAACGGGTCGATGAGGGATTTGTCGAAGCGGTGAATCTGATTGATCGGTGTGCCGAGCAGGGGGGGACGGTGGTGGTGTCGGGGTTGGGCAAGAGTGGCTACATCGGGGCCAAGATTTCGGCGACGCTGGCATCGCTGGGTATTCCATCGCATTCGGTGCATCCGACCGAGGCGGCCCATGGCGATCTGGGGCGGTTCCAGTCCAAGGATGTGGTCATCTGTCTGAGCCATTCAGGGGAAACCGAGGAACTGGTGAATCTTGCGGCGATCCTTCGGCAGGACAAGTTGCCGATCATTGCGATCACGCGGGGGGTGGTTGATGGTTCTCCAGAATCGGCGCTTGCACGATTGGCGACTGTTGTGTTGGGTGTTGGGGTTGTGGGGGAAGCGGGGGATGGGGAGTATTTGGCGCCGACGACTTCGACGACTGCTGCGCTTGCCATTGGTGATGCGATAGCACTGGCGGTGGCCCGGCGGCGGTCGTTTAGTCATGAAGATTTCCACGCTCGGCATCCGGGTGGGCAACTCGGTTCATTGCTTCGGCCTGCGATGGAACTGGTGCGGTTTAAGGCGGGGAGCAACCTACCGATCGCTCAAGAGAGCGATGTGGTGCGTGATGCGTTGCTTGATGCGTCGAAGGTGGTGCGTCGTCCCGGTGCGTTGCTGGTGACTGATGACAACGGGAAACTGACGGGCATCTTTACCGACTCGGATCTTCGCCGATTGATCCTGAATAACCCGGATGATCTTGGCCAAACCATGGGTCAGGCGATGTCGCGTGATCCTCGGTGTTTGCAGGGGGACGCCAAGGCCAGTGATGCGGTGGCGATGTTTCGTGAATACCGGGCCGATGAGATTCCGATTGTCGATGGTGATGGCCGACCGATCGGGCTGCTGGATGTGCAGGATTTGATTGCGATGAAACTGGTCCGGGAGTCGTCATGAACTATTCTGATCCAGCGGCGATTGAAATGATTATCTTCGATGTCGATGGCGTGCTGACCGATGGCACCATCAACATCAAGGATGATGGTTCTGAAACCAAAGCATTCAATGTCCGCGATGGGTTTGGGATGCGGCTTTGGCTCGATGCCGGTTTCAAGATTGCGATCATTACTGGGCGGAGTGGTGAGGCCCTCAAACACCGGCTCGCGTCGCTCAAGATTGATCCAGAACTGGTGATTCAGGGCTCACGCGATAAATCGGCGGCCCTTGATGTGATCCTTGAGAAGACAGGAATCGAGGCGTCGAAGGTCGCGTATCTGGCCGACGATTGGCCTGACTTGGTGGCGATGGAACGGGTGGGTTTACCGATGGCGGTGCATGATGCCGAGCCAGAGGTGATCGAGGCGGCGGCGTTTGTGACCAGCCGAGACGGCGGCCATGGTGCGGCACGGGATGCAATCACCCACCTGCTCAAAGCCAAGGGTTTATATCGGATCGAGTAAGTCGCTTCATACCAATATGAGGGTGCCCCGCTGGTGGGCTTTGCCACCTGCGGGTCTTGAGACACAGCGGAATCCACTTATCGTCGCGGATCACACGGGATTGTATTTTGGTGATCTCCATTCCATCATCGTGCAGAACTCCACGCCCAATCGGTATCATGTTCGACAAGGTTTGCACGAACAGGATTCTGGTGGATGTAGCGGATCTTCTCATCAAACTCATCATCGGAAACAATGTTCCGGTCATATCCGCCGCCTTGTAGCCAGAATCGAATCTTTCCTTGTGAATCAGCAAGACGATCTAAGATTGGAGCATCGAGTTTTTTCCATTTGGCGAGAATGGTTCGTGCGACCGGGGACTTGAGTGATCGCAGTATGTTTTTTACTTCTCCGTTTATAGGTTCTCGAATGAACAAGTGGGCATGATTTGGCATTAAGACCCAAGCATACAGCAAGAATCCGTGACGATCCTTTGATCTCTTGAGTTGCTGACTAAAGACATCCCTGAGAGCGGCAGTGCCAAATAAATCAAGTCGGTGATTGGTTGAGAAGGTCAAGAACCGTGCATGATTTGGGTCATTCATTCGACGCATGGCGTTAGTATACCAGAATCCAGTTTGCCTGTTCACAACAGGTTGCAGGGAGTGTTTGTAGATACAAGGCCCGCAGGTGACACCCCCCCAAAGCCCGCCAGCGGGGCACTCGTTTTTGTGATTTTTAAGACCCGCAGATGGCAAAAGCCCATCAGCGGGGCACCCGCTGTATACCCCGGCGTGATCTTTACTTTGGGGGGTTATGAACTTGTGCGGTCGACGATTCGGTAGTTTTCGCGTTCGCCTCGGCCTCGGAGGGGGTAGTCCTTGCGGAGTGGGTGGGCTGGGTAGTCTTCCCAGAGGAGGATTCGGCGGAGGTCGGGGTGGTTGGTGAAGCGGATGCCGTACATGTCGAACACTTCGCGTTCGGGCCATTCGACGCCGGGCCAGAGGTCGCAGACCGAATCGACGACGAGGGCGGGGTCGTTTTCGATGCCATCGGTGGGGAGTGATGGATCGAGGAAGACTTTGACAAAGAATCGATCGGTGCGGCTGTAGGAACAGAGGTTGTAGATGACGGCGAAGCGGCCTTGGGTCTTGGCGGGGTAGTCGAGGTAGTCGACGCCTGTCACATCCGAGCAGAAGTCGTAGGTGCAGTTCTCGTCGTTCTTGAGGAACGACATGACTTTGTGGAGGTCAGCCGGTTCGACGATGAGCGTGGGCTGATCTCGGAACTGGGTGGCTTGGAAGGTGCTGCTCGGGAAGGCGGCTTTGACGAGGGCGAAGGTCGGGTGGTCGATGGCTTGTTTTTCGGAAGTGGTCATGATCGGATTGTAGACGATTCAGGGGTTCAATGACACTCAATGAGCCGGGGGGAGGGGATGGTTCGGATGGTGCGGTTGATGAGTTCTGGGGTGATGCGTCTTTCGGGGTCGATTGGGGTCGAGCCGATGAGAACGCCCCAGATGTTGGGGAGTTCTTGGCAAAGACTCGCCGACCGGATGAGGTGGTCGGTGAGGTCGGGCATCATTGAGGGGGTGAGCCAGCCGATGGGGTTGATGAGGAGGGGGATGTCTGGGTGGGTTGTTGCCCAGGAGAGGGTGCAGATGGCGTCACTGAGCCGGCCACCGGCTCCGGGGAGGATGACGAGTTGGGTGTTGGTGGTTTGGGCTTGGGTTATGAGAGTTTGGATGGCGGTGTTGAAGGGTTCCCAGGAGTCTTGGGACCAATTTTTGAGGCGTTCGGCGGAGGGTTCGGGGTCGGTGGGGGCGTGGTGGCCGCAGGGGATGATGATTGTTTGGTTGGCGTATTGGTCGAGGGGGTTGAGGGATTGCTCGGCGAGGGTGATGGGGTCGGTGCTGAGGGCTTGGGCAATGGGGGCGGCTGCATGGTCTGTGATGGTGGAGGACGATGTGGTCCAGTGGAGTGTTTTGGTGGTCATGATGCAAGGGTAGGGCGACGGCACTAGGATTGGTGTATGCCTGGCCCCACTGGACCATCCCCCAGAATGATTGGATTGACTGTTGCAACGCTTATGGCGGTGGTGTTTGTCGTCATCGTTTGGCGGTCGATGGGGGCGGGTGTTCAATCGACTGGGCCTGGGATGTTCCCTGATGACCCATCGGCGATCCCCGATCTGAGTGATTTGGAACAGGGTGCGTCGATGTTTGTGACGATTGTGGATCGGCAGGACCCGACACGGGTGGCCGGGACGCTCAAGGCCGATCAGTTTGAGCCCATTGGTGGCGGGCAACGCCGATTGGTGAATCCTGATGCGTGGATCTTTATGCGTGATGGTCGAGAGGTACACATCACCGCTCAGTCGGGCATTGTGATGATGCCTGATCCCAATGAAGCACCGGACTCAGGAATCCTTGAGGGGGATGTGACGATCAAGGCCTATGACCCGGTGTCGGGTTCTGATGGGCTTGAAGATTCAATGGGCGCGGTACTGGGGACTGCAACCGGAGTCTCGGCCCAGCGGATTCCCACAATGACCGCACGCTTTGATGCACCCGTCGAGTTTGAAAGACGATACCAACGGCTGATTTCCGATGGACGGTTCACCATCGACTCACCCGGAATTGAGTTTATTGGACATGACCTGACGGTGATGCTCAATGAGGTGCTGGGTAGGGTTGAGTTGATTGATGTCAAACGAGGTGAACGGCTGGTGTTCCGTCCAAATGCCCAGGCCAAAGGCCAACAGACCCACACGGGCACACCGAATCGGTCGAAGAGGATTCCGCCGGCGTACCGGCTCTCGCGTGTTTCATATCCAGCCGCTCAGACTGGGACTGGTGTTCAAGCCGAGAGTGATCCGAATCCTGCCGTTT
>JALSHW010000303.1 GCA_026982035.1 Phycisphaerales bacterium
TAGGCCTCCTGGGACCAAATGGAGCCGGGAAGAGCACCACCATCCGCATGATGACCGGATTCCTGGCTCCAGACTCAGGAACCATAACCGTCGCAGGATACGACATTTCCAAGCATCCATCCCGCGCCAAATCCCAAATCGGCTACCTCCCAGAGCAAGCCCCCATCTATCCAGAAATGTCCGTCCGGGGTTATCTCAAGCACCGCGCCAAGCTCTTTGGGGTCGAATCCAAGGCCATCAAACCCGCCATCGACCGGGCCATGGACATGTGCCACATCGACCATGTCGCCCGCCGCCGCGTTGGGCATCTCTCCAAGGGCTACAAACAACGCGTCGGACTTGCCGGGGCCTTGATCCATGACCCGCCCGTCCTGATCCTCGATGAACCCACCAACGGGCTCGACCCCTCCCAAATCCGTGAATCTCGCTCGATGATCCGTGATCTGGCAGAAAATAAGACCATGCTCGTCTGCTCCCACATCCTCCCAGAAATCGAGCGCATCTGCGACCGCGTCATGATCATGAACCATGGCCAAATCCAAGCCGACGGCTCCCCACAAGAACTCATCAACGCCACCCCCAGCCCCACCAAATACACCGTCGAAATCCGCACCAACCCCACCGCCGGCATCGCGCACGCTTTGCGCGTCCTGGCGGCCGTTCCGGGGGTCGATTCGACCATCGCCGACCCAATCCAACCCGACGATGCCAATCGGGGCTGGTCCCGCATCATCGTCAATGCGATCCCCAACGAAGGGGATCTCCGCGAGCCCATCGCCGGGGCCGCCGAGGACAAAGGACTCTTCATCCGCGAACTGACCCAGCAAAGACCCACGCTCGAATCCATCTTCATGAGTTTGATCGACCCGTCACTCATTCCATCAACAGCATCAACGGCTCTATCAACCGTTCCATCAACCGTTCCATCAACCGTTCCATCAACCGTTCCATCAACCGAGGCGAGCCCATGATGCGGAACCTCCTGACCAAACTCTCGATCGCTTGGAAACTCATCTGGACGCTGGCGGTGCGTGAACTCATTTCCATGTTTCGTGTTCCGGCCGGGTGGATCATCATTGCGCTCTTTGCGTTCCTCTCGGCTGTCCTGTTCGTCAACCAGACCCTCATCCCGGGTCAACCCGGCTCGATGCGCTACTTCTTCTCGGCCTCGGCGTGGCTCCTGATCCCCATCGCGCCAGCGGTTTCGATGCGACTCATGTCCGAAGAATACCGCACCGGGAGCTTTGAATCCCTCCGAACAACCCCCGCCGGCGACTGGGCGGTGGCCTGTGGTAAATACCTCGGCTCGGTCATGTTCCTCATGCTCATGCTGGTCCCCTCGCTGGTCTACCCCGTTGTCTTGGCGATGGCCAGCGACCCGATGCCCGATCTGGGCCCAATCATTGCGGGCTACCTGATGCTCTTGCTCGTCGGTTCGCTGTACCTGGCGATCGGACTGCTGGCCTCATCAACCACCTCAAGCCAAACCCTCGCCTTCCTCGGCACCATGATGGCACTGGTGCTCTTCATGATCGCCACCTCCGTCATGGCACCCAACGCTGGTCCAACCCTGGCCCCCATCCTCACCAAACTCTCGGTCATTGGACGAGCCGGTGAACTGAGCAAAGGCGTCATCGACTCGGCCACCATCTTCTTCTTCCTCATCGCCAGTTTCTGGATGCTTGCCCTGACCGCCGGGGTGCTTGAATCCCGCCGACTCGCCCGCTCGCGCTGGTCGCTGATCATCATGGGCACCCTCTTCTTCGTATCCACAGGCACCGCCGCCCTCTTTGCAGGCGTCCTGACCAACGACCACCACTTCCGCGTCGATGTCACCTCCACCAGTGCCCACAAACTCTCCCCCCGCGCCAAAAACATGGTCAACGCCCTGCCAGGCCAAACCCGCATCGTCCTGGCGATCAACCAAACCCAGACCGACCGGCTCGCCCTCGATCTGGTTTCCGATGTCCTCGACACCTATGACCGCGCCTCCAATCTCCTCTCGGCCCAGATCATCGACCTCTCAACCCCCGATGGCACCAACCAGATCAACACCCTCATCGCCCAGCTCAGAGAACGCCAAGACAGCGACATTGCCGACAACGCTCACGCACTCGATCAAGTCTCCACAACCATCTCCACCACCTCCACGGCCCTCCTCAACGCCTCACCAGAACTCACCACCATCAGCAATGCCATCGACCCCAACGCCGCCAGCGGCTCAACCAACCGCGCCTTCTTCCAACAACGCGCCGCGTTGGTTCGCCTGGGCGCTCAAGATTTAGCCACCGCGGCCCAGTCATTGACCGATCAGAATCAAACCCAACCCATCACCCCCTCCGTCACCCAATCAGTCATCGCCCTCATCAACGCCCAACTGGCCCAACTCGAAGACCTCCGCGCCCAACTGACCACATTTGCCAATGCACCCGAAGCGTCCCCCGTCGCCCGCGCATCGTGTAAATCGCTTGGTGCCAAACTCGATGGCATCATCGATGATCTGGCGATTGCCTCAGACCAACTCTCCCGGCTCACCCCCATCGACGCCGACCGCGTCGCCACCGCCCTGACCACCGGCGAAGCCCTCCTGATCATCGGCCCGCCCGAACTGGGCATCGCCGCCGTCGATCTCGATGCGTTGCTCCCGCCCACCCAAGTCCTCCAAGACGCTGGCATCTCCCCAGCCGGGGTCATCGGCCCGCGCGCTCAAGAACTCATCGCCACCGCGTTGGGTCAACTGGTCATCCAGTCCAATCCCATCGTCGTCTTCGTCCACGCCGCCAATCCCGGTCAACTCCTGGGACAATCCAACCTCCTGAGCAAAGTCGTCAACCGATTCAACCAGCGAGGCATCGACGCCATCGAATGGGCACCACTCCATCAACCAGACCAACCATCATTGGTCGATTTGGACCCACTCAACCAACGCCCCGTCGTCTATGTCTTCTTGGCCGCCGACTCAGCCACAGGCGGAGGCGACACCGGAATCACCGGCACCAAACGCGCCATCGAACTCGCCCACATCGCCCAACAACTCATCGAACAGAACAAATCCATCCTCCTCTCCATCAACCCCTCCATCTTCGGCTCCATCGGCGACACCGACCCACTGACCAAAGCACTCGAACCCCTGGGCATCATTCCCGATCCTTCGCTGACGCTCCTGACCCAACGCCTCAAAGACGGCAAGCACGCCGCCGACCCGGCCACCATGGTCATCCCCTCCATCGCATCGAATACAGATTCCGATACCCATCCGGTCGGCCAAGCCATCAGCGGGCTCTCCACGGTGCTTCCATGGGCGGTGCCGATCATGATTGACTCGCGTGTCGGGGTCGATGCCAGGCCGATCATCATGCTTGCAGGTTCAAATGACCTCTGGGCTGAGCGTGACTGGCTGAACCTCTGGTCCACCCCCGCCCAATCGCGTCCGTATCTTCGGGATCAACCCATCTTTGATGAGTCCAACGACCTCCGCCGCGACCAGTGGATTTTGGCCGCCGGTGCTGAGCGCACCCAAGACCAAGACACCCAACGCATCATCGTGGTGGGCTCCAACTCATGGATCTACGACGCGCTGACCTTCAGCCAAGGCCAACTCGTCGATGGACGAATCACCACCGCCTTTCCAGGCAATCTAGCACTCCTCGAAAGCTCCATCGCCTGGCTGGCCGGTCTTGATGATTTGATCGCACCTGGAATCCAAGCCCGTCCCATCGCCACCATTGGGCCATTGGATCCATCCCAACGCTCAACCTATCGTTGGTTCTTGCTCGCTGGTGTTCCCGGATTGATCCTCATCGTCGGCATCGGCACCCGCATCCTCTTTGGCTAACTGATCCGCCGCCCCACGATCAACACACTTGGCATCGTTGATCTTCTTCCAGTGCCGAGCAACCAGCCCTGTGCAAATCAATCCCACAGGCACCACCACCAGCGTCTCGGCGGCCCGGTTGATCAAATCGCTGGCCATGGCGGTACTCATCGCGTGCCCACCAACCGAGGCCGTCAGTCCAACCCCCCACTCCCGAAACCCGATCCCCGATCCAGTCAAAGGCATCAACGATGCCAACTGCGACACCGCACTGATCATCGCAATATCGGCAACACTCATCTCAAGCCCAAGCACCGTAAAGGCCAACCAATACCGACCCAGCCACACAATCACATCAATCTGCCGATACGCCAGAGCCAGCATCATCAACCTCGTTCGCCGAGAAGGCATCATCGACGACGCAAGAAACATCACCAACACAGACACCAGAGGCAATACAATCGACCATCCATACTCAGAGAGTTGCATCATCACCAACGCCACCACCACCATCACGCAGTTGGCAATCCCCGCCAAGATGCCCGACCAGATCGACGATTCAAGTGAATCCCGCATCCGAATCTTGTTGACCGACTTGTGGTATCCAATCCGCCCGATCAATCCAGGCCTCATCGGCATGTAGTTGAACAACCACGCGCTGCCCACCAGCACATACATCTCCACAATCCCGACCCGTCCGTGCCGAGACTGGAGCGCCTGCAAGCACAACGCCACCGACACATGATTCCCCATAGGCCCAATCACAATCAACACAATCATCCACCAAGGCGACGACCGCACCGAATCCCACACCCCATCAAGCCCATCGGTCGCCGAGTATACAAAGTACCCCGCCCCAGCGAGCAACACCATGCTGATGATGAACATCACCGTCGAGCGTGATCGAGACTTCGATCGCCGGGCGGGCAGTTCAATATCCGCATCGTCTCGGGGCTCATCAAGTTCAGGATTTTGCTCAATCCCCATACGATCCCTTCACACCCTCAAGATCCGCTTCAATACCCAAGAGACTCATCAATACCCGGCGCAAAGGTCTCAAACGGTCGATCCGTTCCGGCATACATCGGCTCAATATTCTCGATCCGCTCAGCAATCAAATCCGCCATCCAACCGATCCGACCATCCCGGTGCATCCGAGCAACCTCAAGCACCGATGAATCCAAGGCCTCAACCCGTGTCATCAACACCATCGCCACCAGAACCGGCTCAATATCAGGATCAATCAATGAATCCGAAGTCAACATCCGTTGAACCTGTTCATCAAACGGTGCCATCGCTGGGCTGGCAATCTTGGTCGGTAGAACCCCAAGCATCCAGACCTTGGTCGTCGTATCCACCTGGGCATACCGCACCCCAAGGGCATCGACGATCCGATCCAAATCCGCTTCAGACAACTCTGGTCGGCGCGTAGGATTGTACAGGATCGCCCCAGCCCCAAGCACACTCCTTCGGAACTCGACCAGATCAGACGATTGAATCCCTTGAATCAAATCATCGGCAGACGCACCGGCCTGCCCGAGAACCCGCCGCTCAACGAGCGGTGATTCACTCACCAATGAAAACGGCGAGTTGACAATCCCACCCATCGCCATCGGCTTGAATCCTTGTAAAATCCGCCATCGTTGACGGATCGCCGACTGTGGCTGGGTCTGCAACAACCACCGCGTCTGGATTGAATCCGGATTGATCGTCACGACCAGTTCTTCAAGTGGTTTGAGCCGAAAGCGTCGTCCCAGATCAACAACCTTTGCCCGTCCGGTTCCTTTGAACTCATCGTTGACTTCCCGGAATCCAGGAACAATCAACATATTCGAATCAATCGGATGGGAACTCCCAAGAGCCAACGGAAGAGTCGATAGGTTCGACAAACGAATGACCAACCCCGCCGATTCATCGGCATCGAAGGCACTCTTGGTCGGAGTGATATTCAAATTCATGGTGTTTTCAGGATTGGTAATCATCTTGTCAAACCACGCCGGGACCCCTGCGAGAATTTCTCGCATCAACTCTCCTTCAGGCGTGATTTGTTCTTGACCATCGGTCAAATCATCAAGCCGTGTCCGCGCAAAAGCACCGACGGCTTCAAGTGGATAATCCAAAGCCAACTGGGTGTAAATTTCAACTGCATCATCAATCTCACCAAGCCGCTCTGTTGACAATCCAATCAACAAATCTCGCGGAGCAGATCGCGACAATCGTTCCAACGCACTTTTCCTCGCCCCTTCATACTCGCCAGAGGCGAACTGACTAAAAGGTTCAAACGGACGAAAAAATCGTATCAACTCAGGCGAATCCTTGATAATATTGGCGACATCATTCTTGATGATTTCCGCATCAACACCCACAATCGCACGCATCGTCTGAAATGTGATCACCTCGGTCAAATATGCACCGAGCAACGCACCGCGATCCGCACCCCGTGCCTCCATCTGCTCTTTGACCTCGTTGTAATACGCAACAAGCCCCCGCTGCAAATCCATCAACACCGAATCAACTGTCTCCTGATCCTCCAAAATCATCGCAGCCAACAATCGAATCCGATCCGTCCCCGGCTCATACCGAATATCAAGAGGATCCTGCAGGTCATCAATCGGCTCGGCCGCTGCGATTCGTGTTTCAATCTTGGCCTGCAGCGTCTTTCGTTCATCGGCAAGCGATGGATTCAATCGATCAAGAATTGCCTGAGGCCCCTCATATTGCCACAACAACGACAACTGCTGCTCCTGCAGCACCCCCGAAATCGTCCCCGAATCGATCCGGTGAATCAGAATTCCGCTCTGCAAAAACCGCCACGCCTCATCCGTCGCCCCCTCAGTAGCGCACATCCGAGCAATCGAAAAATGAACATTGGGATCCAACGGATCAGCATACAAAACTCGAAGCTGCAGTTTCAACCGCGTCGAGGACTCCTTGATCTTCAATGAATACTGCTGGGCCACCAACGATTGGGCCTCTTTATTTGCAGGATCAAGCTTGGCCGATGTTCGCAACGCGGTCAAAAAACCAACCTCATTGCCACGCTCCCGCTCAAGCAATGCCATATCCAAAGCCAGCCGCGACCGAACAGACGCATCGATCGACTCACCTTTGTCACCCAAGAATCGTTGATACGCTTCGATCCGTGCTTCAACGGTTTGCTCTCGATTGACCACCGCGCTGATCAGCCGCAACTGCGCCACGGTATCGCTGGGATCATTCTGAACCACCACCCGCGTCGCTTTGATCAACTCTTCATGTTCCCCCGCCATCCACGCCGCCTCGGCAACGGACCTCGCCAAATCCGCGTCGGCGGGATTCAGCTCCAACGCCATGTCCAACAGGTACATCGCCATCAGGTAATCTGCAGGTGCCACTGGTGAGTTGAGCGACAGGTCCAACCCCGCAACAATCTCCATCGCCTCGGCCGCACGATCACCGCTGATCTGACCCAAAGCAGGGGCAGACACCACGCTCCCAACAACACCGATCAATACGCCAACTTTGAATCTCATCGAGCGACTCCAGAGTTCAACTGTCCACCAACAAACAACACAAAACACAATCCGCCGATCCCCAACAATATCCAATGAGAACCGACACGCAATCGTTTCGGTGTTCGCACAAAAATACGCTCGGCCACAAACAACAAAAATACCAACTGCCCCCCCGCAAGCATCCCTGTCCCAACCAACACACGATCCACCCGACTCAACCCACCAAGAAATCCTGGAAGCCCCGGCTCAACCAAAACCCAAAGCCCAAGCACCCCCAACGCCAGCCCCCACAGCCCGGCCCCAAACATCCGGGCCATATAGGCACCGAATCGACCAGAACTTTCTTGCTGCACCATCTCAGACATGTGCCCAAACTCCTCAAAAATCCATCATCTGACCATCACAACACGCCCCGCTCATCGCAGGGCATGTCCATACAGAGTGTACCACACCAAGCAACAAAATGTTCATCCAAACAAGGCCGCAAACTAGCTCAATGCCATCGCCATCAAAAACTCGGCATTGGTCTTGTGCTTGCCCAATCGAGTCTTGAGCAACTCCATCGCCTCGACCACATTCATGTCCGAAAGCACCTTGCGTAAACGGTACACAAGTTCAAGCTCCTTAGGGTCCATCAGCAGTTCCTCGCGCCGAGTGCCCGAGGCCGCCACATCAATCGCCGGATAAATCCGCTTCTCGACCAATCGACGATCAAGATGCAACTCACTATTACCCGTCCCCTTGAACTCCTCGAAAATCACCTCGTCCATCTTGGATCCAGTATCAACCAACGCCGTCGCAATGATGGTCAATGAACCACCCCGTTCGATCGCGCGGGCCGCGCCAAAGAACTTCTTGGGACGCTGGAGTGCATTGGAATCCAAACCACCCGTCATGATCTTGCCAGAGTGCGTGATCTCCGAGTTGTACGCCCGCGCCAGCCGTGTGATTGAATCCAGGAAGATCACCACATCTTCACCATACTCAACGAGCCGCTTGGCCTTTTCGATCACCATCTCGGCAACCGCCACATGCCGCGATGATTGCTCATCAAAGGTCGAAGCCACAACCTCGACCCCACCACTCACATTCCGCTTAAAATCCGTCACTTCCTCAGGACGCTCATCAACGAGCAACACAAAAACTTTCGTCTTAGGATAGTTCGCCGCGATCGACTTGGTCATCTTCTGCAACAACACCGTCTTACCAGTCCGAGGCGGCGCAACAATCAACGCCCGCTGCCCCTTGCCAATCGGCGCTACCAAATCCACAACCCGAGTCTCAATCGCGTCCGCTTCATTTTCAAGCAAGAAACGCTCTTCAGGATGCATCGGAACCATGTCCTCATAGTTCACCAAATCATGAATCTCTGATGGATCACGCTCATTGACCGTCTCGACCTTGAGCAATGCAAAGTATCGCTCCGATTCCTTCGGTGCCCGAATCGCACCCCGAACCGTCATCCCACGACGCAAACCAAAACGACGAATCTGCGAAGGCGACACATAAATATCATCCGGACCAGGCAAATACGACAACTCAGGACTCCGTAAGAATCCAAAGCCATCGGACATAATCTGCAACGACCCCTCCCCAAACATAATCCCCTGACGGGCCGCACGAATCTTCAAAATCTTAAAAATCAAATCCTGCTTGGGAATCTGATGAAAATCC